>JAGUUF010000294.1 GCA_020063545.1 Cytophagales bacterium | reverse complement strand
TATCTACACGGGCGTCCATCTGCCGCAGCCATACAAAGTTGGGCTGCTTGTCGGCAACCTTAAAACCAAACGGCAAGCGTATTTCAATTCCGTTTTCTTTCTTAAGAAATTCAGTTAACGCTTTAGTTGTTGTTGTGCCCGTGAGGGCCTCTACAGCGCGTTTTTTTTCGGTGTCGTTAAAAAAATTGCGGATGCGCTGCCCGTTTTCCTGAAGGTGCTTGATTAGGTTCTCTTCTGTGCTGCCGAACAGGTACATTACCTCCTGCCCGCGGGAATACTCATTGGTGGCGGTTGAAATAAAAAAACTGGTATCGGTTTCAATCCGGGCCAGCGTTTCGGCATCAAAGCTTTCTTTCATAATCCGCGAGCCGGGTGTGTCCTGGTCGAGTGTAAAAACAAAAACCAGGTTTCTGATCTGCGTAAGCAGGGTTGTGCCTTTGCGGGGATGAACATAAATCAGGTTGAACATCGGTTCTTCGCGCGGCAGGCCGGGCATTTCGGCTTTAAAAATTTTCCGCAGCTCGTTACCTAATGGCCCTTTCCATTGCAGGGAATCCATTATCAGGATCATATCACCGGGCTTGCCGGTGGCAACAGGTAAATATTCCGGGTTGTTCCGGGTGTTGCAGGAAGCGGCCAGAATAATAAGCAATGCGAATATTCCCAACTTGTTCATAGCTGCAAGTTTACAGTATAATGCGCGATTTGTAAGAAGTCACCCGCGGGGATTTAAACCGGGTTGATAAAAATTTTAGTTTAATCAGGGCAGGTGCCGATTATTCAGTTGGACAGTACGAGCGTTTGGCCAGGCTGAATGGTGTTTGACTGCAGGTTATTGAGTTCTTTAATGCGTTCGATGGTGAGGCCTTCGAATTTCCTGGCGATAAGCCACAACGTATCGCCCGGTTGCACGGTATAGGTTTTGGAGCCCGGCAGTGGTAGCGGGGTGGATGTATTTTTTATGGAGGCCACCGGCATGCCGGCAGCCGGCCTGGTCCAGATGATAAGCCGCTGGCCCGTGCGGATGGTTGTACCCGATAAATTGTTCCACTGCTGAATATCGCCAACCCTTACCCGGTAACGTTGTGCAATGGAACCGAGAACATCGCCTGTCTTTACATAATACACGATGCGGTCGCGCCCATAGGTACCTGCATCGGTAGCCTTAGCCAGGGCCTGCAGTTCATTTTTACCTGCTTTCGAGGCCGAGTCAAGTATGGCATGGCGATTATGGTTCAGGTGTTCCGAAATAAACCTGGGGATCTTCAGCGTGAACAACCGCGAAGCATCCGGAACAGCATTTCGAACGAAAGAAGGATTCAGTTTCTGCAGGTCGTCAACACAGGTGCCGGTAAGGTTTGCAAACGTTTCGAAATGTAAAAACTTCGATACCATCAGGGTATCAGCAGGGGGCAGGGTCTCGCTTTCATGCACATGGAAATTATGTTCAGCCAGGTGGTTCATGGTATAAATCATGGCAACATACTGGGGAACGTACGAACGCGTTTCGCGGGGCAGGAAGGGGTAGATTTCCCAAAATGATCTTTTATAGCCCGACCGCCTGATGGCTTTTTTTACATTTCCGGGCCCGGCATTGTAGGCGGCAAGGGCAAGTTCCCAATCGTTAAAGATGCCATACAGGTCGCGCAGGTAGCGGCATGCCGCATCCGTTGATTTATCGGGGTCCATCCGCTGGTCAACATACCAGTCAACCTGCAGCCCGTAATGGCGGCCGGTGGCATACATAAATTGCCATAGCCCAACAGCACGGGCGCGCGACACCGCTTTCGGGTTTAATCCCGATTCAATAATGGAAAGGTATTTAAGTTCATCAGGCATGTTGTATTGCGCCAGGTACTTTTCGAACAGCGGAAAGTACAGGTTTCTTCTGCGCGCCACCATGCGTGTATATTCACGGTCGCGCACGGTAAAATAGTTTATGAAGGCATGTACCCGCTCGTTGTAGTGCAACGGGATGGTTTGTTGTATGGCTGCCAGGCGCTCTTTAATTAAAGCCGGAGCATCTTCCCCGGGAATGTATTCAACTTCGAACGGAAGATTATAATGAAAAAACGCAGCGGTATCAAGTTTATACAGCATTTCAACTCCGGCATCCTCCACTTCAAGCGAATCGGCAACAGGTGTTGGCTCCTGTGCCAGGGCAGCCAGCGAAAGCATCATCAACAAACTTAAACCGAATGTTTTCATTGTTAATTCAACCGGGTAAGTACATCGGCAAACTGAAGCAGTTTATCCTCCATAAAATCATCGGCCATTACCTGTAATCCAATGGGCAGCCCGGCCTTATCTTTTCCGCAAGGTACGGAAACAGCCGGAACACCAGCCACATTAGCCTGAACGGAAAAAATATCGGCAAGGTATGTTTCAACCGGATCATTTGCTGGGTGATTTAACGGAAAGGCGGTTGTCGGGGTGGTTGGCATCAGCAGAAAATCAACTTGCCCAAACAGGTTTCGGGTAGCATCCCGGATTAACCTCCGTACCTTTTGCGCTTTGGTATAATAAGCGTCATAGAAATCGGAAGTCAATACGAAATTGCCGAGCAGTATCCTTCGTTTTACCTCTTTGCCAAATCCTTCGGAGCGGCTCTTCTTATACAAGGTCATTACATCATGTGCTTCCATGCTTCGGTATCCGTACCGCACGCCATCATAGCGCGAGAGATTGGCGCTTGCTTCGGCTGTTGCCAGGATATAATAAGTGGGCAGCACGTAATCGAGGTACGGAAAAGCAACCGGTTTAACGGAATACCCTTGTGCCTTCAGTTTCTCAATTGTTTCAAAAACAGCGCTGCGGATTTCAGGTTGCAGTGCTTCTGACTGCAGGGTTTCCCGGATATACCCTATTGTGCATGGCGATGCAGTTGGTTGATTTAGTTGGGTAGAAAATGCCGGTACTTTCGCAGCCGAGACGGTGCTGTCATACGCATCGGCCCCGGCAATGGTTTCCATCACCAGGGCAATATCGGCTGGGTGGCTGCCGATGATGCCGATGCAATCAAAGGAAGAAGCATAGGCAACGAGTCCGTGACGTGAAATGCGGGAGTAGGTCGGCTTCAACCCGATAACTCCGCAAAATGCTGCGGGCTGCCTTACTGAACCGCCTGTATCGGAACCTATGGAAATGCGGCACATGCCTGCCTGTACGGCAACGGCCGAGCCGCCCGATGAGCCACCGGGCACGCGGCTTGTATCGAGTGCGTTACGCACATGTCCGAAAGCAGAATTTTCATTTGAAGAACCCATGCCGAACTCATCGCAGTTTTGGCGCCCGATAATAATGGCATCCGCATCGAGCAGGCGCTGAACAACTGTGCTGTTGTAAGGGGGTATGTAGCCTTCCAGGATTTTACTGGCAGCCTGCATGGGGTGGCCGGCATATGCCAGCATGTCTTTAATGCCCACCACCAGACCGGCCAGTTTTCCCCCCTGGCCATTTTTTATTTTCTGGTCAAGCTGGGCTGCCCGGTTTAATGCTTCTTCGCTGTAAATGCTTAAAAAGGCATTCAGGTGTGAATTCAAGTCAATGTTCTGCAGGTAGTGAGTAACCAGGTTTCTGCAGGTGAGTGTGCCGGTAAAGAGATCGTGTTGAAGGTCGCGAAAGGTTGCGTAGGATTTCAACGATTACTCTTCAATTTTTTTCGGGACTTCCTTGCCGGCTTCGTCCACTTCTTTTTTAACGTCCTTCACAGCATCTTTAAACTCGCGGATACCGCGGCCAAGGCCTTTGGCAAATTCAGGGATTTTTTTTGCCCCAAAGAAAATCAGCACAGCCAGGGCGATGATGATCCATTCAGCGCCACCAGGCATCCCAAACAACAGCATTGCATTCATAACTTGAAATTTATTGGGTAAAGATAGAAGTAATCAATTGAACGAAAAAATCAGCAATACCGTTCAAAACCGCCAGAAATCAGTTGCGCAGCCATTGTTGCGGGTCGAGGGCGGTGGTGTTCTTCCGAATCTGGAAACGCAGTTCCGAGATGCCTTCGCTGTTGGAAAGCACTTCACCTATTTCCTGGTTGGTGGTAACCTTTTCGCCTTTACGCACAAACACCTCGCGCAGACCGGCATACACCGAGTAATACTCGCCATGGCTTATCAGCACGGTAAGGCCGATCATTTTCAGGTCGGCCACTTCGCGCACCACGCCATCGAAAATGGTTTTTACCTTTTCGCCCCCTTTGGTTTGGATGGTAAGCCCCTGGTTGTCTACCACCACACCTTTTAATACCGGGTGGTTTTGCCGGCCAAAGCCCAGCGAAACAAAGCCGTTAACCGGCCATGGAAATTTCTTTCGGTTATCTTCGAACGATGCCGACAGGGCCACGTTGGCACTGGCATTGTTTTTAGCGCGGGCTTCGCGTGCGGCCCGCTCCATCTCCTCCTTAATCAGGTCGCTGATCATCTTGTCCAGTCGTGCCACGGCCTGACGGGTTTCTTCCAGATTTTTTCTTAACGACTTCTCCTCCTTTTCCAGCGACCTGGCCACGAGGCTTTGTTTTTTTCTCAGTTCGGCAAGCTGGTTGCTTTCGTTCAGCTCATCGTTTAACAGGGCATTTTTTTCAGCGCGCCTGGATTCGATTTGCCGGGTTTGCCCGATGATTTCTTCCTGAACGTGTGTAATCGCCTCGGCCTGCAGTTTTCGCTTTTCTCCGTATTGCTTCATGTACCGGAGCCGCATGATCAACTGGTCGAACGTTTGGGCTGAGAATAAAAAAGTGAGGCGCGTGGCACTGTTGTTTGCTTTTTGGGCGGCAAACAGCATGCGGGTATATTCGTCTTTTAGTTTGGCCAGGTCTTCTTCAAGAGCCAGGATAGTTCCGTTATTTTCGGTAATCTCCCTGTTCAGTAATGTTATTTCTTCTTTTATGGATCGGATCAGGTCTTCCTGGATGCGGATGCGCTGGTTAATGGCGTTGAGTTCGCCCAGGGTATTCTTTTTTTTTACGGTGGTTTCGGTAAGTATTCTCTCAACCTCCTTTATTTTTTCCAGGTGCTGTTGTTTTTCTTTCTGGAGTTGAGCTTTGTTTTTCTGCTGGGCAACGGCAGAAAACAGTAGAAATGAAAACAGGCATGTGCAAAGTAACCCCTTACCTGCGATCATACTTTTTTGGAATGTTAAACGGAAACTTCAGCTCCTTGTCGCCTACTTCGGCTTTGTTGTATTCGAAAATGATGGTGGTGTTCAGCAAGCCTGCGGCCGATTTATAGAGCAGGGTTATGGTGCCGTTGTAAGGAAAAGCTTTGTTTCCTACCGGCTGAAAGTTGCCGTAGTTAATGGTTAGCGTATTGTGCGTATTGTTTTCCTTCATTTCCACTTTCTGGATCTTCATGGTGGATGCGCTGATGTAGTTTAAAACGTCAACACTGCCGGAAGATTGCCGTAAAAGGAAAGTGGCGCTTTTTTGTTCAACGTTATCTTCTTCTTTGCGGCTGATGAGCAGGTTGCCAAGGAAGGCCGATTGGATAACCTGGTAGTTTACATCGAAGTTGAACCGTTTGGATAGCTCGGTATAATCAAAAACGTAGTACTCTTTATCCACGTTGCTGATTACGGTGATAGAGTCCTTATTAATCAGCACACGGCCGCCCTGTACCCCGATTACCGTAAAGTTCATCCAGATAACGCTGTCTTTCCGCACGCGGATGTTGGCTTTCACTTCGCGCTCTTTGTTCCCGTCTTTCAATACCATGCGGGCTTTGCCGTGAAAGTATTCAAAGTCAATTTCTTCTATGGCCAGCGATTCTTTTGGAGAACCTCCGGTCAATGGTACGGTTTTCTTACTGCACGAGGCCAGCAGTACCGGAAAGATAAAAAACCAAAGGTGAATACGGTTATTCATACAATTTGCGGTCTGCAATTTTTTTATTCAATAATTCGCTGGCCGTGTGGAGCAGCTGCCGGGCCTTCTCCCATTGCTGAACCGCGTTGTTTACTTCGCCAAGTTTGTACAGGATGTCGCCATAATGCTCAAGGTGGGTGGCGTTGGCTTTACCGCTGAAGATAAAACGTTCCATAACCTTCCGTGCCTCCTTATATTTCTGGCGGGCATACAGTACCCAGGCATATGTATCGAGGTAGGAAGGAGTTTCCGGGTGGTCTTTGATTAATTGTGCTGCTAGTTTTTCGGCCCGCTCCAGGTTGGCTTTTCGAAGGGCCAGGAAATAGCTGTAGTTGTTTATAACCACGTCATTGTTCGGGTTAAACGCCAGCGCATCTTCATAGGCCTTGTCGGATTTGATGTAATCTTTTACTGCATTATAGGCATCGCCAAGCATGCCGTTGATTTCGGCTGTCATGGCAGGATTTGAAGCCGCCATTTTTTTGCCTTGCTCCAGTGCATTTATTGCTTGCTGGTAATTGCGTTTTTGAAGCAACGCTGATCCCCTGAAATAGTAAAGCATTGCCTGGTTGGGGTAATACTCCAGGGCTTTTTCGGTATGGGTAACCACAGCATCCCAGTCGCCCAGTTGCATTTCGATGTAGAGGAGGTTTTGCCAGACCTCAAAATTTACTTCGCCAGAATTTACCGCTTCGAGGTATTCGCGCCTGGCTTCGCTGTTCTTGCCAATCGAAAGGTACAGGTCGCCACCCAGTATCGACACGTTGGGCTCGCCCGGGTAATTGGTTTTGAGTTGTTCCAGTATGGCGAGGGCGAAGCTTTCCTTTGCAGGGTCAGTAGTATTCTTTGAGCGCAGTTGGTTAAGTTCCTCATTGTAGGTGCTGAGTACTACAAGTTTGTTACTTAAATCAACTTCGGGGTCATCAAACACCGTGCGCAATAACTTGCGTGCTTTTTCTTCCTGGTTGGTATCGCGGTACAGGCCGGCCAGAAACATGGAGGCATTTGGGGCAAGGGTGTTGTCAGTAATAAATTTTTCAAGAATGGAAATCGCTTGTGGTTTTTGATTGTATTGTGAGAAATTTTCAGCAACGCCTACGGCAAGGCGCTCCTCATCCGGAAATGCCTGCAGCAATTTTTCTCCTTCAGCCGTGGCTTCTTTGTTTTTTCCTGTTTCCAGGTAAAGCCGCTGTTTTTGGAGGGATGAGGTTTCGTTAATGCCAAAAAAATTCTCGGCCCGGTTGTAGGTTTTAATGGCTTCATCGGGTTTGCCCGCATATTGATACACAACAGCAAGTTCGTACAGGTATTCCTGCGTGTTGGGCACTTCGTGCAGCATGCCTTCAAACAATTGTGCGGCACGCTCATACCGCGACAAGCCCATGTAAATGTTGGCGCCAAGCAGGTAGAAATATTTGTTCTTGCGGTCAACCTTCAGGGCCTGTTCAATGCTGAGTGAGGCCCTCAGCATATCGTCTGTCCGGTTGCCGCGCGAAAGCACATCGGCAATTTTGTAATGCACTGTGGCATTTTCGGGGTTTATTTCGAGCACCTTCTGGTAATAATCCAGCGCTTTGGAGTAGTCTTCCAGAATGTAGAATTTTTCGGCTTCGGTAAAATAAAATTCCGCTTCGCGCGATTTCACGCTGGCAAGCGAAGGGGTATCGGTGCGTTTTCTTTTTTGTGCAACGCTCGTAAGGCTGCCGCACATCAAAAAGGTGCACCCTAAAACGACATAGAGTATTTGATTTTTCAACGGGTTGTTTGCTTTCGGATTACCAAACCGGATGCCAAAATTAATGAATTTTCAGTAGCGGTATGGGTTTCTTGTTTACGCGGTCGGCTGAAGTGACCTGCGTTCAAGTATATAAACCAATCCGCAGTACATGACCAGTATGCCAGCATGAAACGCAGAGGCCAGCCACTGGTTATCCATTACAACACGGGCGCTTATATAAATAATGAGCAGCGCTGAAAGGATATATAACAGCGATTTTCCTATCCGGTAGGGTATTGGAAAATACTTTTGTCCGGTTGCATAGCATGCTGCCGCCATGCTGGTGTAGCACAGCAGCGCGCCAAGGCTGCTTCCCAAATACCCCAAAACGGGTATGAGCAGGTAGTTTGCTGCAATGGTGACGATTGCCCCGCCAACGGAAAACAATGTGCCGAAATAGGTGCGGTCGGTGAGTTTGAACCAGACAGAAAGATTGTAATAGATGCCGAGGAACAGGTATGCGGTTAGTAGTATGGGTACAACTACCAATCCCTCCCAATACTGGGCATCACCCAGGATGTATTTCAGGATGTCGAGGTTAAGGCTTACGGCCAGCAGAATCATGCAGCCGGCAATAACAAAGTAGTGATTTACCTGTGCGAAAAGTTCAGGCGATTTTTTATCCTGCGCGTGCGAAAAGAAAAACGGTTCAGCAGCAAAGCGGAATGACTGAACAGCCAGGTTCATAAACACGGCATACTTGTAACATGCACCGAAAACACCCAGGGCATAGGTGGCGTCCTTGCCCGGATAAAAATTTTGAGGAAGCCACCACTCCAATGTAAGTCGCGAGAACATTTCATTTATCATTCCGGCAACACCGGTTAACATAACCGGGTATGCATAGCTGAACATGGCCGGTGTAATTTCGCGGTGGTAAGTGGGTCGCCACTCCGCCAGTTGCTTAAGAAAAAAGAGAATGAGCACGGCATTGCCCAGCAGGTTGGCCAGAAACACATAGCCGATGCCAATTTTTTCATCGTATTGAACTCTTAAAAAGTAGTAATTCAATACCAGCAGCACTACCACGTTGATAATTTTTGCAGAAGCAAATGTGATGGGCTTTTTCTCTAAGCGCAAACGGGCAAAGGGTATCGCCACTAGGGCATCAATGGCCATAATTCCGGCAAGCCAGGTAATGTATTGTTCGTTACCGGAAATGTTAAGGTAAGAAGCTAACGGGTATTTAAAAGCGATAAACAACAGCGATAGCGAGAAACTGATTGTTACCACAACTGTCTGCGCAAGGTTAAACACCTGTTTTGCATCAGCCCCCGGCCTGGTGGCAAACCGGAAGTAGGCGGTTTCCATGCCCCACATATACACCACGTTGATAAACGCCACAAAAGCATACAGGTAAGTGATTATCCCGTAGGCCTCAGGGGCAAACACGGCAGTGTGCAGCGGCAGTAACAAAAAGTTGAAAAGACGGGGAACAATGGTGCCCAATCCGTAAATGGCTGTTTCGCCTGCGAGTTTTTTGATTGGGTTCATGGTGTAACGAACTTCTTCGCTTGTCCGCGGTTTCAAATTCTAAACATAGAGGTTACTTTTGACTAATAAAATACATTAGTAGGCTGTTTAGTTGGCTTTATGCGTTTACGAGTTCGTTACCTTATTTTATTCATCCTTTCAATAGGTTTGGGTTCTGGCCCGGTTTTTTCGCAAACGTGTACAATCAGCGGATCGGGCATATTAACTGGGTCAATGCCTCGCCTCCGGCCTGCACAGAAGGCGGTACAGCCGGTAGTGCCTCGATTATTGTAGTGCCTGTTGGCGTTACGTTGAATTTTGACAGTAACCCGGACACCTGGACGGGTACCCGCATTGAAGTTTTCGGAACGTTACGAATATCTGCACCCGGACAGGTTACCATAAACAGCAACGTGGTCGTTAAAAATGGAGGTATCCTTCAAATAACAAGCAAACTTAATCTTGGTTCCACTGCTGGCTGTGGATATACCCTGATTATTGAAACAGGAGGTACCGTAGATATTACCGGGGGAACTCCGGATAGGCTATTGATTTGCGGAACAGAGATTGCACGTGGTGGCGGTGCAGGCTGTAATCCATATCCTACGGGTCCTTTACCGTATTGTGAACCGGGCGGAGGCTTTACAGGGCCTACCGGTTTTGATGAAAATGGGTATAACCCTACACTACCCGTAACGTTGATTTACTTTCTTGCAAAAAGCAACGACAATCAAATTGTTTTGAATTGGGCTACTGAAAAGGAAGAAGGGTTTGACAGGTTTGTTATTCAGCGCGTTGTTGAAAATCTTTCATTTGAAGATATTGGCGAAGTGCATGGTGTGGGGTATAATACAAGTTCGCTTACGAAGTATGAATTCGTTGATCGCAATCCGCTTGTTGGCACAAACTACTATAGGCTTAAGGCTGTTGATTTGGATGGGTCATTCGAATATTTCGGGCCGGTAACGGTGATATATTTGGGTGAAAGAACAATCTGGGTAGCACCAAATCCGGTTTCAGGTGAACTGCTTAAATTGGAGATGAACTTTTCTCCGGCCGATGGCGACAAAATTCAAATTTTAAATCAGCTGGGTGTACTGCTCAAAGAAGTGCAGGCAAGCAACGTAAATCAGGAGATTCAATTCGAGCAAAAGTTGAGCCCAGGCGTTTACTTCGTAAAGTATACTTCTGCAAAATTTACCAAAGTGGTAAGATTTGTTGTGAGGTAACGCCCTACGCCTCTTGCGCCAGTAATGCAGGCAGGTGTTTCAAAATTTCTTTCGTCATTTCCGCTAATCCAAATTGGTGCCTCCAGCCCCAGTCCTGGCGTGCGCGTGAATCGTCAATGGATTTTGGCCAGCTATCGGCAATGGCCTGCCTGAAATCGGGGTTATAGCTGATGGTGAATTCAGGGATGTGTTTTTTTATTTCACCAGCAATTTCTGACGGTGAAAAGCTCATGGCCGAGATGTTGTAGCTGGATCGGGTTTTTACCTTCGCTGCCGGGGCTTCCATTAAATCCAGTGTTGCCTTTACAGCATCATCCATGTACATCATGGGCAGGTATGTATCCGGTTTAAGAAAGCATTCGAATTTTTTTTCAGTGAGGGCTTTGAAGAAAATATCCACAGCGTAATCGGTTGTGCCGCCACCGGGTTTTGTTTTGTAGCCGATCAGTCCCGGGTAGCGCAGGCTGCGTACATCTACGCCTTTGTTTCGAAAATACCAATCGCACCACCGTTCACCGGCAAGCTTGGTAATGCCATAAATAGTAGTGGGGTCCATTATGGTATCCTGCGGTGTATTGTGTTTGGGTGTTGTGGGGCCAAAAGCGGCAATGGAACTCGGCCAGTACACTTTGTCGAGTTTAAATTCAACGGCAGCATCAAGCACGTGCACCAGGCCGTCCATGTTCAGGTGCCAGGCAAACTTCGGATTTTTTTCGCCCGTGGCCGACAGCACGGCAGCAAGGTGGTAAACCTGGGTAATTTTGTTTTTCTGGATAAACTCGAACAGGTGTTTTTGTTTCAGCACATCAAGGATCTCAAAATTTCCCTGCGAAAGTATTCCCTGCGGGTCTTTAATATCGGTTGCAAAAACATTTTCCTTGCCATATAATTTCCAAAGGCCCTGAACCAGCTCCGATCCAAGCTGGCCGCCCGCCCCGATTACCAGTATTTTCTGCGTTTTCATGGTTAGGCCGAAAGTTAGGGAATTTTAATGCTTTCGGTTTACCTACACCGCTCACTTTTGCGGGAAGCGTCTAACTTTGCACCCGTTCAGGAAAAACCGTAATCAGCCATTCATTATGTACACGTTAAAACCTTTTCTCGAAAAAGAGCTGGCCTCCATTCACCAGGCAGGCTTATATAAGAAAGAGCGCATCATCACGTCACCGCAGGGTGCGGACATAACCATACGGGGCGGCAAGCAGGTTATTAATTTCTGTGCCAACAATTACCTGGGGCTTTCATCGCACCCGCGCGTTATTGAGGCAGCCAAACGTGCTATTGATACCCATGGGTTCGGCATGTCGTCTGTCCGGTTTATCTGCGGTACGCAAGATATTCATAAGGAACTCG
>JAGUUF010000093.1 GCA_020063545.1 Cytophagales bacterium | reverse complement strand
CCCCCGAAGTGTTGCTGATGCTTTGCATTGGCGGGGTACTCTTTATCGTTATTTTCTGGTCGATTTTCCGCAAATACAAAAGATAGTCCGTAAACCAGTGCGGTTAATGGCTTTCCTGTAAAGTCATTTAGTTGTAATTTTCAACCTCGTAAAAACGAATCGCAATTAAAACCATACTATCATGAAAACCTGTTCAATCAGTTCATTGTTGTTACTTGTTATCGCAACCACATTTGCCCAAACAACCAAAAAAACATTGGAGCTTCCGGAGTTTAAAGCCATATACAATAACTCCAACTACACGGTTTACCTAAAGCAAACCAACAAGCAGGAAGTAACCGTTGAGGCCTTAACCGAGATCTATGACCTGACCCGAATATCCGTTGAAGACGGTATCCTGATGATAAACCTGGAGCGCAAGCCCGACAACCAGAACAAAAGCATTTGGGCCAAGATTGATGACATTAAGGTAAACCCTACTATGAAGGTCTTTGTAAGTGTTAAAAACATTACCGATTTGCAGGTGAATGGCGGAGGTAAAATTGTTTCAGAAAATTCGCTTGCTGCCAACAACCTGAACGTATCCATAGGCGGCAGCGGCAGTATGGACCTTGATATTAAAGGCGATGTGGTGACTGCTGAAGTGAGCGGCTCTGGCAAAATGGCCATTAAGGGGTATGCGTCATCGCTGGATGGCGTGGTGAGCGGAAGCGGCAGCATAAATGCCTTTAACTGTCCGCTGGAGAAAGCGAAGATAAAAGTGAGCGGTTCGGGCCTTGCCGAACTCAACGTTACCGAAACCATTGACGCCCTTGTGGTGGGCAGTGGCTCGGTAAAACATAAAGGCAACACAAAAAACGCAACCAAAAAAGTTTACGGCTCCGGCACGGTTGACAGGGCCTACTGATCAATTCAACTGCATGGCTAAGCTTTCCAAAACCGTTGTGCTGAAACCGGTTAAGCACCGGGAAATGGAGTGCATTGCCATTCAGTTTCCATACGATGAAGCACTGCTTCCTGCCGTACGAAAAATACCCGGTGCAACCTTCAGCAGAACCATGAAGTGTTGGTATACACCTGCAGCAACGGCAGGCTTACACCACATACTGCAGGCATTTAAAGGCGTGGCGTGGGTAGATATGACTCAACTGAAACCTCGCGTAAAGCAAGCACATCGGGAGACTTTGTCAACAGGCACACATGAGACAAGGCATTCGGTGGCTACGGAACAGCCGGTGATTATTCCGGTTAGTGACGTTCAGGCCATGGCCATGGAAGCCGTGCGTAAGAAGCTTAAACTGAAGAACTACAGTCCGTCAACCATCAGAACGTACACCGAACAGTTTAAACTGTTCCTGCAGTTTTTTCCGGACAGTGATCCGGAAGCATTAGGCGAAGAAGAAATACATCATTACCTGATGCACCTGATTGAAAACCGGAAACTCAGCATTTCGACACAAAACCAGGCCATTAATGCCATTAAGTTTTACTATGAAAAGGTGTTGAAGCAGGAGAAGAAGGTGTATGACCTTGAGCGCCCCATGAAGGACAAAAAGCTGCCTGAGGTGCTGAGCCAGCAGGAAGTGGTGCAGCTTTTTGAAGCCACCGATAACCTGAAACACCGGGTTATGCTGATGTTGCTGTATGCCTCGGGACTAAGGCGCAGCGAATTGCTTACCCTTAGGGTTGGCGATGTTGATTTTGACCGGGCTGTTGTACTCATCCGCGGAGGAAAAGGCAGGAAAGACCGGCACAGCGTATTGGCGCACAGCCTCATCCCGATTATTGAGCAGTACCTGAATATGTACCGGCCTGCATTTTGGTTATTCGAGGGGTTGAATGGAGAGCGGTACAGTGCCACCAGTTTACAACAGGTTTTGAAACGCGCAGTTAGCCGGGCGGGCATACGCAAGCACGTGCGGTTGCATATGCTGCGGCATTCATTTGCCACACATTTACTGGAGGCGGGCACTTCAACCCGCTACATACAGGTATTACTGGGGCATGAGTCGCCCAAGACAACGGAGGTTTACGCTAAAGTTACCCGCTTTGGGTTGGATAAGGTGGTGAGCCCGCTGGACCAGATTGTGGCCTCCAGGCAATTGCGGGGCGATTCGGAATAGCGATGTGTACAAAAAATATATCATTGAAATTACTATCAAAAACCTTGTTTTTGGGGCTAACAGTTGTCCTTTTGCTATAAATAAAATATCTTCAATAGCAGAAGCACAGACGTTGTGCGTAATGCTCAAAATAAGATGACGATTACGAAATTACTGACGACAATAACAGTCTTGGCAATAATGACCTCCTGCGCGCTTTTTGACAGTG
>JAGUUF010000297.1 GCA_020063545.1 Cytophagales bacterium | reverse complement strand
CCATTCAACTTCAGGGATTTACAGGCCCCTTTATTCAGTATACGCATGCCCGTATCAAGGCCATCTTGCGTAAAGCGGCTGAATTGAAAATTCAGGTTACCGCACTCAACGAAACGGCAAGCCTTGAAAAATCCGAACGCGAAGTTATCCAGGTGATAAGCCGGTATCCCGAAAAAGTTAAAGAAGCAGCGGCAGCGTATTCACCGGCCATTATTGCCAACTACGTGTATGAGTTGGCTAAGGAATACAACCAGTTTTATCAGTCGGTACCCATATTCACCGAGACCGATCCGTCTAAGTTGCACATCCGTGTAGCATTGTCGGAAGTTACTGCACGGATTATCCGTCATGCCATGGGCCTGTTGGGCATCCAAGTTCCTGAACGAATGTAATCCGTTATGAAGTACCTGCTCACCAACCAGGAAACAGAACGCCTGTACTTTCGTGAAGTGATGCCCGCAGATGTGGATCAATGGATGCCGTTCTTTACCGATCCGCGCACGCACTTGTACTGGCCGGAAGGACGCGGCAAACCTGAAGAGGAGTGCAAAAAGTGGTATGAGAAGCAGCACTACCGACATCTCAATGACCTTGGCGGCATGAATGCTTTGATTGAGAAAGCTTCCGGGGCACTGGTGGGACATGCCGGCCTGCTGGTGCAGGAAGTTGACGGCCAGACCGAACTGGAAGTGGCCTATTCACTGCTGCCCGCCTATTGGCACCGCGGTTATGCCATTGAAGCGGCCATGAAGTGCAAGGCATTTGCGTTTGCCATGGATTTTGCGCCATCGCTCATCTCTATCATCTCCATCACCAACCTGCCTTCGCAGAAAGTGGCCGTCAAAAACGGCATGCACATTGAAAAACAAACCGTATATAAAGGAATTCCGGTTTATATTTTCAGGATAGTTAACTCACCTGAAAAATAAAAGCGGTAATTTCAACGCCTGAAACATTTAACCGTTTCAGGTTGTTTCACCAATAAACAATTCTAACATGAAAACTATACTTACCCTCATGGCCTTACTAATTGCCGGCAACCTGTCGATTTACGATTTTAAAATGAACTCCATTGACGGGGAGCCGATTGACTTTGCCCGGTACAAAGGCAAGAACCTGCTCATTGTTAATGTTGCTTCAAAGTGCGGCTACACACCGCAGTATGCCGACCTGGAAAAACTGCATGAAACGTATGGCGATAAGGTAGTGGTGCTGGGCTTTCCGGCAAACAATTTTGGCAGCCAGGAGCCGGGCACCAATGCCGAGATTGCCGAGTTCTGCCAGAAAAACTATGGTGTTAAATTCCAGATGTTTGAAAAGATTTCCGTGAAGGGCGATGACCAGCACGCCCTGTATAAATGGTTAAAAGAGAAAACCGGCAGCGAGCCCACCTGGAATTTCTGCAAATACCTGGTGAAAGCCGATGGTACCGTTAAGTTTTTTAATTCCAAAGTAAAGCCGCTCGATCCTCAGATTACTGATGAACTTAATTAAAACAGGGCTACTGGCCGGCAGCATTATGGGCTTAGCCGCATACCTTGTAAGTAAACTCTCTGATAAAGAACCAAAAATATTAGCTGGTTCGCTCTATGATTTTACCATGACCGGCCTAACGGGTGAGGTAATTGATTTTGCTCGGTATAAGAACAAAAAAGTCCTCATTGTGAATACCGCATCAAAATGCGGAAAGACCCCGCAGTATGCCGACCTGCAAAAACTGCATGAGCAGCATGGCGATAAAATAGTGGTGCTGGGGTTTCCGGCAAATAATTTTTTATGGCAGGAACCCGGATCAAACAAAGACATAGCCGAATTCTGCGAACGCAACTACGGTGTTACCTTCCAGATGTTTGAAAAAATTTCCGTTAAGGGCAGCGATCGGCATCCGTTGTATGCGTGGCTGCAAAGTAAAACCGGCAAAAAACCCGATTGGAATTTTGCCAAATATCTGGTAAGTGAAGACGGGCAGTCGGTAACGTTCTTCAACTCAAGTACCAAAGTATTTGATACGCCCATCCTTGAACGCATTTTGTAGTGCGGCATGTTTAAAAAAATTTTAAGCCCTGCACCTGTAAGCCTTAATGCCGGACTGCTTTTGCTCCGGCTTTTTTCTTTGTTTTTAATGTACTATGGTTACGATAAGGTTGTAAACTTTTCGGACAAGGCTGCGTATTGGCCAGACCCGCTGAATATTGGCAGTGCCGCTTCGCTGAGCCTTACCATTTTTGCTGAGTTGGTTTGTCCGGTATTTATTATCCTGGGCTTGTTCACGCGAATGGCATTGATTCCGGCCATCATTAATATGGCTTTTGCCATTTTGATTGGACATACAGGCCAGCCCTTTCTTGCACGAGAGCATGCGTTCTCCTTTCTGGTTCCGTTTGTTGTGCTGTTTCTTACCGGGCCGGGTAACTATTCAATGGACGCATTGCGCAGGAAATAATCCTATTTTTGTAAGGCTATGAACATTAAGGTTTGGCTTGCGGCTTTCCGGTTACGTACGCTTCCGCTTGCCGTGTCGTGCATCGGCATGGGCGGGTTCCTGGCGGCTTCTTCTCAAGCCTTTCGCTGGGATATTTTTCTGCTGTGCATACTCACAACCATTTTTCTTCAGATTCTATCCAACCTCTCCAATGATTACGGTGATGCCATCCATGGGGCCGACAGTGTGCACCGCGTGGGGCCTTTGCGCGCGGTGCAATCAGGAAGCATTACCCCGGCCCAAATGCGCAATGCCATAATGTTGTTTGTGGTATTATGCCTGGCGAGCGGCATTAGCCTGCTTATCCGTTCATTTGGACTAAACTGGAATGCATTGCTGTTCTTTTTTGGATTAGGTGTATTGAGCATCCTGGCGGCCATTGCCTATACGGTTGGCCGAAAGCCGTACGGTTATATTGGGTTGGGTGATGTGGCCGTGTTGATTTTTTTTGGGATTGTGGGCGTGATGGGTTCCGCGTACCTGTTTACACACCAGGTTAATTGGATGCAGGTGTTACCGGCTTTGAGCTGCGGCTTCTTTTCGATGGGTGTTTTAAATGTCAACAATATCCGCGACATGGAATCCGATAGGATAGCCGGCAAATTTTCTATACCGGTACGTATTGGCCGCAAGAATGCCATTCGCTACCATTGGTTTCTTATCCTTGGGGGACTGGCAAGCGCGTTGGTTTACAATATCCTTCAGTTTACTACCCCATGGCAATTTCTTTTTGCGGCAACCATACCCTTGTTTATTTACAACGGCTTTTCGGTAACCAGAAAGGCCCCGGCCCGGTTGGATCCGTACCTGAAACAACTGGCCATTTCAACCCTTTTATTTGTTGTTTGCTTCGGAATAGGGCAGTTAATGATTTAAATCAGGCCCAGGCGTGATGCCCGTCACGCGGCACTGCTAAACCCGGCTGCTATATTTGTAAACAGGTTTAACCCGTAGTACGATGAAAAAAATTCTGGTTCCATGCGATTTTTCCGAGCAGGCAATAAATGCCTTTCGGTTTGCCGTTGATGTTGCCGCCCAGTCAAAAGGCGAAGTGCACCTGGTACACGTTATTGAATTGCCGGTAATGCACGATTCGGTGCTTATGCCGGTTATGTCGTTTGAGGAGGCATTGCTGAAGGAACTCCGCGAAAAGGCCGAAAGGGAATTCAAGAAAATAACCGACAAGTATGGTGCCGAGGTTAAAACAATTACCCGCGTAATTTTCGGTGCCACCTCCCGCATGATTACCGATTACATTGAAGACCAGAGCATGGACCTGGTAATTATGGGCACCAAGGGCGCTTCGGGTGTAAAAGAGGTACTTATTGGTTCTAATGCCGAAAAGGTGGTGCGCTGGTCACCCGTTCCGGTAATTGCCATTAAAAAATATGCAAAGGCTTCTTCCATTAAGAATATTGTCTTCCCCAATACGCTGGATACCGAAACCCAGGAAGACCTCGTAATGAAAGTGAAAGCGCTTCAGAATTTTTTTAAAGCCAAAATACACATTGTGTGGATTAACACACCTACCAACTTTACCCCTGACCGGATAACCATGGCACGTTTGAATGATTTTGCAAAACGGTTTATGTTTAAAGATTACACCGTTAGCGTGTATAATGATCCGTTTGAGGAGTCGGGCATTATCAGCTATGCCCACGCCATAAAAGCCGATATGATTGCCATGGGCACCCGTGGCCGCAAGGGCCTGGCCCACATCCTCAGCGGCAGTGTAGCCGAAGATGTGGTGAACCATGTTGATTGCCCCATCTGGACGTATGCCTTGAAGAAATAAGACCCTGGAATTGCAGCCTGAAGTTGACATCGATGTGCAGTGTTACCACTGCGGTCAGCCCTGTGAAGACACCACCTGGCAGGACGACAAACCTTTTTGTTGCGTTGGCTGCAAAACAGTTTACGAAATACTCAGCGCAAATGATTTGTGCGACTATTATACCTACCAGCAAAATCCGGGTATCCAGTTAACTAAATCAATTGATGAATCGGCTTATGATTACCTGAATGAACCGGCAATCCGCCAGAAGCTGTTAACTTTTAACTCCGAAACATTTGGCCGGGTAAGCTTTTATGTGCCGACCATCCACTGTGTATCGTGTATCTGGTTACTTGAAAACCTGAAGCGTCTTGATAGCGGCATCCTTAAGTCGGAAGTGAACTTTGCCCGCAAGCATGCAGTAATTGATTTTAATCCTGAAAAGATTTCGCTGGCGCGTGTTGCCTCCCTCATGGCCTCGGTAGGGTATGCACCCGCCATTACCCTCGATAATGATGAGAAGGAGAAAAATACAAGCAGTGTTTTTTCAGCCGATAAGCAACTGATTGCCAGGCTGGCTATTGCCGGGTTTTGCTTTGGCAACGTTATGCTGTTCAGTTTTCCGGAATACCTTGGCCTTGAAGGCGATGATTCAATAAAGAAAATCTTTTCCTGGTTAAATGTACTCTTGTCAATTCCGGTATTGGTTTATGCTGATACCGACTACCTTGTTTCAGCGTGGAAGAGTTTTAAACAGCGGCAGATCAACATTGACGTTCCGATTGCCGTTGGGCTTATTGCGCTGTTTGGGCGAAGTTTGTGGGAGATCGTTTCAGGATACGGCCCCGGTTATTTCGATTCCTTTACCGGGTTGGTATTCTTCCTGCTGGTAGGCCGGTGGTTTCAGAGTAAAACGTATCAAAGCCTGGCATTCGACCGCGATTTTAAATCCTATTTTCCGCTGGCTGTTCAACGGCATGAAGGAACCGATTGGAAACCCGTGGTTATCTATGAACTCCGCAAGGGAGACGAAATCAAAATCAGGAACATGGAAATCGTTCCGGCCGACAGCACCGTGCTTGCTGGTGAGGGCTTTATGGATTACAGTTTTGTAACGGGCGAATCGAAGCCGGTAAAAATTTCGACAGGCAGTTATGTTTATGCCGGTGGCAGGCTTATCGGCCTGCCGGTTACCTTGCGAGTGGAGAAGGAAATCTCGCAAAGCCACCTTACCAGTTTATGGAACAACGCCATCTTTAAAAAGCCACAGGAAAGCCGGTACAGAAAAATCATCGATAAGGCAGCACAACGGTTTACGTGGATTGTGCTCGGCATTGCTATCCTTACGGCCGGTTACTGGTACCTGGCCGATGCTTCGCAACTATGGCTTATTGTTACGGCCGTGCTGATGGTTGCCTGCCCCTGCGCACTGGCGCTTACCACACCCTTTACCTATGGCAACATGTTGAGGCAGTTTGGAAGACACGGCCTGTACCTGAAAAATGCCGATATAATTGAACGAATGGCCGCGGTTGATGCGCTTGTATTTGATAAAACCGGTACCATAACCCATGGTCGTAAACCCGTGGTTAGTTTTACGGGCAGCCTCAGCCCGGTTGAACTTGCCAACATCAGGCGGCTGTGCAGTTTCTCAACTCATCCGCTCAGCACAATCATCAGTCAGGCACTTAGCCAACGGGGTGCCGGCCACGTGCGCGACTACAAAGAAATCCCCGCAAGGGGCATTGAAGCCCGGATAGGCGATGATAGCTACCGGGTAGGCTCGGCCGGGTTTACCGGTGTTGAACACGTTGCGGATGATTCCGCTGCTGTGGTATATGTGGCCATTAATTCCGCAGTGCGCGGCTATTTCCAGGTAAAAACCTCTGTGCGCGAAAACCTTCAGCCGATGATCGCCCGCTGGAATGGGCCGGTAGCTATGCTATCGGGAGATAATGAATCTGACAGGGACCGGATGCGCTCCTTATTCGGAAACGATGCGCAACTGTTGTTCAATCAAAATCCGCACGATAAACTGAATTTTATAAGTGAGCTGCAGCAAAGCGGAAAAAAAGTAATGATGCTGGGCGATGGGCTTAACGATTCGGGTGCCCTGAAGCAGGCGGATGTGGGAATTGCCGTAACGGATGACACCGGTGTATTTACGCCCTCCTGCGATGGCATCCTGCAGGGTGAAAAACTTCCCCGGCTGGATCAGTTTATCAATCTTTCAAAATCGGCAACCACCATTGTGAAGTCGGCTTTTGTGCTTTCATTTTTGTACAATGCGGTTGCCATCAGTTTTGCTGTTACCGGCCACCTTACACCATTGATTGCGGCTATTTTAATGCCGCTGAGCAGCATCAGCGTGGTGTTGTTTACCACGCTTTCCGTTAATTTTGTTGCAAGTCAATACCTGAAAAAATGAAGATCATCATACTGCTTATCGTCATCAGTGTTACCATCGCGGTGGTTTTCCTGGCCATCTTTTACTGGAGCATGAAAAGCGGCCAATATGATGACACCTACACGCCATCGGTGCGCATGTTGTTCGATGAACCGAAGCCTTCCGTTGAAGGTGAACAGAAAGGCAACGTAAAAAAAACGGCTTAGTTTTTACGGGGCTAATTCAGTTTGGCGAAATTCTTATCGACAATGGCATTGATGTCAGCGCGACTCATGGGGTGACCGGCATAGAGCAACTCTGATATTTTCTTTACAATCTCATCCAGTTCTTTGGCTAAGGCGCATAAACCGGCTAAGGGCATTAAATAAGGGCATACCGAATTTAATAATTAAACAAGTTTTGCGGTCATTTGGATTTGGCAGCAGTTAAAAGGCCGCAAATAACTGCCGGAGGGCTTTTTTTGCAACTTACTGCCTGACCAGAATCAGGTTTTCATTATGACTTGCCTCATATTCCGGCTGGTCAGGCCCCTATACTTTTAGGCAGGCAAATAACCCTAAATCAGCAATTAAATCTTTACAAACTATGGAAAAATCAATCATTGTATTAGCCACCCTTATTGCTCTTGCTTCCTGCACGCCCGAAAAGCCAAAGTTCGAAGAGGGAGAAAAAAAGAAAAGCAGTGCTGTTGAAGAGGTAGTTGATCCCACCAAAGGCATCGGCCAGGTAAAGCATGTAACCCTCTACAACCCGTTGGATCAGGAGCGGATTCAGCGCGGAAAAGACATTTATGAAATGAAATGCCAGGCCTGCCACCGGCTGGATGACCAGCGCGTGGTTGGTCCGGGTTGGAAGGGGGTAACAAAAATCCGCAAACCCGAGTGGATCATGAACATGATTACCAATGTAGATGTAATGCTGGAGCAGGACGAAGAAGCGCAAAAATTGCTCGAACTCTGCTTGACCCGCATGCCCAACCAGAACGTTTCCATTGGCGATGCGCGCGACATCCTGGAGTTTATGCGGCAAAATGATGGCGAGAAATAAACCTTAAATCTGTCGATATATGAAAAAACTTGTTTTTCTTCCTGTTATCCTTCTGCTGGCCTGTACCCAACAGCCATCCGGAAGTGCCGAAGTTGCCTCCGCACCGCTGCCCGGGGGGCAATCCAACGTGAAAGACGAAACCTCCAAACCGGATGTGGTTCGGATTGCCGTTAACTCAAACGTACACAAAACTCTGGTTGCAGCACTACAGGCTGCCGACTATGTTGATGCACTTTCCAACGTAGGGCCATTTACCGTGTTTGCGCCAACCGATGATGCCTTTGCCAAATTGCCTGCCGGCACGGTGGATAACCTGGTAAAGCCCGAAAATAAAGCAACCCTTCAGAACATCCTGGAATACCACGTGTATGTTGGCAACATCCGCGAGGATCAAATCCGCGATGGCATGGTACTTAACCAGGTAAACGGTCAGAATGTAACGCTTAATAAAACAGCTGACGGAAAAATTACCATCAACGGGGTTAACGTGATCGGCTCGGTAAGCGCCAGCAACGGCACTGTATATGTGCTGGATGGTGTACTCCTGCCACCTGAAAAAAAGTAATTCAACCTTAAAACTATATATCTATGAAACAGAATCGCTTAATGTTAATCATAACCCTTGGTTTGGCGCTCTTGGCGCTGAACGGATGCAAGCCAAAGGGACCCGCAGGTGTAACCACGGGCGATGCGGCTTCAAAAGTTTATGTGGCACCGGGCCAGTACGATGAGTTCTACAATTTCGTATCCGGTGGCTTTAACGGCCAGATGGCCGTGTATGGTCTGCCTTCCGGCCGGTTATTCCGTAACATCCCGGTGTTTTCCGTTAACCCCGAAAGCGGGTATGGATACAGTGAGGAAACCAAACCCATGCTTAATACTTCGCATGGCTTTGTTCCCTGGGATGACCTGCACCACCCGGCACTCTCAACCACCAAAGGCGAGCACGATGGCCGGTGGGTGTTTGGCAATGCCAACAATACCCCGCGGGTGGCGCGCATCAGTTTAGCCACTTTCCGTACCGAGGAAATAATAGAGCTCCCGAACAGCGGTGGTAACCACTCTTCGCCTTTCATTACTGAAAATACAGAATATGTTGTTGCCGGTACACGCTTCAGCGTGCCGATTGGCGACAAAACCGATGTGCCCATCAGCTCATACAAGGAAAACTTCAAGGGATCTATAAGTTTTATCAAAGTTGATCCGCAAACCGGTCGCATGAACATTGCGTTCCAGTTGCGTACCCCCGGCTTTAACTACGACCTGAGCCGTGCAGGCAAAGGACCGTCACACGGCTGGTTCTTTTTCTCTTGCTATAATACCGAACAGGCTTACACCTTGCTGGAAGTAAATGCCTCACGAAACGATAAAGATTTTATCATGGCGGTGAACTGGAAGAAAGCCGAGGAATACCTTGCTGCCGGTAAAGGAAGGAAGGAAAGGGCGCGCTATGCACACAATGTATACGATGAAAAAACCCACACGGCTACCAGCACCATGCTGGATGAGGTTACGGTACTGGATGTAATGGAGCTTCCTGATATTGTTTACTTCATCCCGTGCCCCAAGTCGCCACACGGCTGCGATGTTGACCCTACAGGCGAATACATTGTAGGCAGCGGAAAGTTGGCGGCTGTAATGCCGGTGTTCTCGTTTGGTAAAATCCAGACGGCTATTGCCAATAAGGATTATGAAGGCGACTTTGCCGGCATTCCGATTATCAAGTACGAATCAGCGTTGCACGGTGAAGTGAAGAAACCCGGCCTGGGCCCTTTGCACACCGAATTTGATGCCAACGGCAATGCCTACACGTCATTCTTTGTGTCATCTGAAATTGTAAAGTGGAACGTACAGTCGCTCCAGGTTCTTGATCGCGTGCCCACGTACTACTCCATTGGTCACTTGTGTGTACCGGGCGGCCCTACTGCGAAACCTCACGGCAAGTATGTAATTGCGTATAACAAAATCACCAAGGATAGGTACCTGCCTACCGGCCCCGAGCTAACACAAAGTGCACAGTTATATTCTATTGATGGCGATAAAATGCAGTTGCTGCTCGACTTCCCCACTATTGGTGAGCCACACTATGCCGAAGCATTGCCCGCCAGTTTGATTAAGGATAAATCGGTAAAAATTTACCCGATTGAACAAAACGAGCACCCCTTTGCCGCTAAAGGTGAAAAGATGGCGCGCGTTGAACGCAAGGGCAATGATGTGCACGTGTACATGACGGCCATCCGCTCGCACTTGACACCCGATAACATTGAGGGCATCCGCGTTGGCGATAATGTGTACTTCCATGTTACCAACCTGGAGCAGGATTGGGATGTGCCGCACGGCTTTGCCATAAAAGGCGCAACCAATGCCGAGATATTGATTATGCCGGGCGAAACACAAACGCTGTTGTGGAAGCCGCTGGCTGCCGGTGTGGTGCCTTTTTACTGCACCGACTTCTGCTCGGCTTTGCACCAGGAAATGCAGGGATACGCCCGTGTATCGCCTGCCGGATCGAACACGCCATTGAAATTTTCAACCGGAGAAACTGCAAGCCAGAAATAGTGGCGCTGGCGGCAGTACTATTCCATAGTTTGCAGGTTGAAAGCCCTGGCCCCCCGTCACGCCACAGGCGTGACGGGCCAGGGGTTAAATAAAATTCAAGTCCCGTGAAAAAATTAAATAAGGTTACCCGTATAGTTATTATTGCCGCTTCACTGGCTATGCTCAGTGCGCTGTATGTTCCGTTGTGGCAAATCCTGATGTGGGCGCCACAGTATCCCGAAGGTCTCGAAATGAAAATCTGGATTGACGACATTTCGGGTGATGTGAAAATCATCAGCGCGCTCAACCACTACATCGGCATGAAGCACATTGAGGTAAGCATGTTTCCTGAATTTGGTTACATGAAGTACATCGTAATGGCCCTTGTGGGTTTTGGATTGCTGACGGCACTGGTAAACAGGCGGTGGATACTGGTTGCGTTGGTTGTGTTGATTACCGCAACCGGCATTGCTGCACTGGTGGATTTCTACTTGTGGGGATATGACTACGGGCATAATCTTGATCCAACGGCACCCATCGTTGTTCCCGGTATGGCCTACCAGCCACCGCTTATCGGAACAAAGCAGCTGTTGAACTTTACCGCATTCTCAGGCCCAGATATTGGCGGGTGGATTTTCCTGGCAATCGGCCTGGCGTTGTATGCCGTACTGGCTCTTGAAATTTTTAAATTCGGCAAACAAAAGTAAGATGAGAACCGGTTTACTAATGGTAATTTTTTCGTGCCTTCTTGCAGCATGCTCGGTAAAGCCTGAACCGATAAGCTACGGCCAGGATAACTGCCACTTGTGCAAGATGACCATTATGGATAAGAAGTTCGGAGCCGAAGTAGTTACCACAAAAGGCAAAGTTTTTAAGTTCGATGATGTGAACTGCATGGTAAACTTTCTTAACTCCGGTTACCTGGACGACCGTGATGTGGCCTTCAGGCTGGTAGTTGATTACAGCCAGCCCGGTAAACTTATTGCAGCCGATGAAGCGTTTTTTATTAAATCGCCCGACATCCGAAGCCCCATGGCAAGCCAGGTGGCCTCGTTTGAAAAGGATGAAAGCAAGAATGAATTCAAAAAGCAATGGAGCAACAGCATTTATTTAACCTGGGGCGAACTCACCACGCAGTATAAATAACCTGCGGTTGTTTTGTCGCCACGCAAAATGAACCCGTTCAGATTCCATATCGCGCTGCTCTTTTGCGTTGCCGGGCTTACGGCAACGGCAAAAATACATGTTGTCAGTCCGGCCGGTACAATCAAATCAATTAAACAAGCGCTTGAACGTGCATTGGCAGGCGATACCATTCTGGTGAAACCCGGTGTGTACCGCGAGGGAAATATTTTGATAACAAAGCCGGTTGTGCTGCTGGGCGAGGGCCGCCCGGTAGTGGAAGGCGAAAACAAGCATGAAGTGTTTTCAGTAACGGCCGGCCAGGTAACCATCTCCGGCTTTCGCATCATTAACACGGGTGTTTCCAGCATTAAGGACCTGGCCGGCATTGGCGCTATGGATGCCCATAACCTGGTTATACGCGACAATGAGTTGGCCGAAACGTTTTTCGGCATTCATATTTCCAACAGCCGGAACAGCATTATCGAAAACAACCGCCTTAGCGTAAACTCGCGCAGCGAATATGAAACCGGCAATGGCATTCACCTCTGGCAAAGCACAGGTGCAACCATCCGCAACAATACCGTTACCGGCCACCGCGATGGTATTTATTTTGAATTTGTTACCGCTTCGCGCATTGAAGACAATACCTGTGCGCGCAACCAACGCTATGGACTGCATTTTATGTTCTCGCATGATGATGAATACCACCGGAATGTTTTTCGCGAAAACGGTGCAGGTGTGGCCGTAATGTACACCCGCAATGTTACGATGACGCACAACCTGTTTGAGAAAAACTGGGGTAACAGCGTTTACGGATTGCTGCTTAAAGACATCAGCGACAGCAAGGTGAACAACAACCGGTTTATTCAAAACACCATTGCCATTTACATGGAAGGAACCAGCCGTACTGAATTTACCGGCAACACATTCCAGTCAAATGGGTGGGGAGTACGCCTGCAGGCAAGCTGCGATGGCAACACGTTTACCGGCAATAATTTTAAAAGCAACACATTCGATTTTGCCACCAACGGCACACTGGTGCTCAACACCATAAACGGAAACTACTGGGACAAATACCAGGGCTACGACCTGAACAAAGACGGCATTGGCGATGTGCCCTACCGGCCTGTAAATTTATACACCATGGTAGTGGAGCGGATTCCTACCGCTGTATTATTGTGGCGCAGTTTCCTCGTGTTCCTGCTCGATCGGGCCGAAAAGGTGTTTCCGGCAGTAACACCCGAAAACCTGAAAGACGATTACCCAAGCCTGCGACCGTATGATCTCCATTCGTAGCGTAGTAAAAACCTTCGGCAGATTGCGGGCACTCGATGCCGTATCGGTTGATTTTAGCCCGGGCAAATCGTATGCGCTTATCGGGCCGAACGGTTCGGGAAAAACCACGCTCATCAAAAGTGTGTTGGGTATGGTCATACCCACTTCGGGGGATATTGTTGTAGATAATGAGCCTGTAAAAAATCATTGGCACTATCGCGAAAAAATCGGGTACATGCCGCAGATTGGCCGTTACCCCGATAACATGCGCATCGGGCAGTTGTTCGATATGATGCGCAACATCCGCAAAAACCCGCCCCTGCCCGATGAGGAACTGCTGGAGGCCTTCAGGCTGCGTGAGATTTTTGACAAGCGCATGCACACGCTATCCGGTGGCACCCGACAAAAGGTGAGCGCTGCGCTGGCATTTCTGTTTACGCCACCGGTACTTTTTCTGGATGAACCTACGGCCGGACTTGACCCGGTTTCGGTGGAAATACTGAAAGATAAAATTCAGAAAACCAAGGAAGAGGGCCGCCTGCTGATCATTACCTCGCATATTATGAGCGATTTGGACGACCTGGCAACGGAAGTGGTGTACCTGCAGGAGGGGAGAATCCGGTACAATAATTCCATTGAAGAATTGAAAGACATTACCGGTGAGAACAAACTCGGAAAAGCTATGGCCAGGATGATTCGGGGACTGGAGCAAGAGAAACAGGAAAAGCCCCCACCATTGTCCCCCCTCAAAGGGGGATCCGGGGGTGTCAGGATAAAAAATTGATGGCCATGACCCGCGTAATCAAATATGTTTTCTACGACATCCTGCGCACACGGTTCATCCTGCTGTACACGCTGTTTTTGCTGGTGAGCACCATCGCCATGTTTCAGCTGGATACCGATACCGGTAAAGTAATTTTAAGCCTGATGAACATTGTGCTGATGGTGGTGCCGCTGGTGAGCATTGTGTTCAGTACCATTCATTTCTTCAATTCGTACGAGTTTATTGAATTGCTGCTGGCACAACCGGTTAACAGGAAGGTGATTTTCCTGGGTGAATATTTCGCAGTGGCGTTTTCGCTTTGCTTTGCGTTTGCAGCAGGCGTTGGGTTGCCGATGTTTTTTTACGGGGGAGGCACCAGCGGGATTACGCTGCTTTATTCAGGCACCATGCTTACGCTGGTGTTTGTTTCGCTGGCCTTCCTGTCGTCTGTGCTCACGCGCGATAAGGCCAAAGCCATCGGCATTGCCCTGCTGTTCTGGTTTTACTTTTCACTGATTTACGATGGACTGCTGATGTGGATCATCTACACGTTTATGGATTACCCGCTGGAAAAAGTAACGCTGGCGCTTGTGTCGCTTAACCCGGTTGACCTGGCGCGCATCCTTATGCTGCTGCAACTGGATATCTCCGCCCTGATGGGGTACACCGGTGCCTTCTACAAGGAATTTTTCGGCAGCAGCATGGGGCTCGTCTTTTCGTCACTGGTATTACTCGTATGGATTATCATCCCGGTATGGGGCGCTTTGCGTATTTTTATCCGAAAGGATTTATAGCCCATGCCCAAAACTGTTTTCCTGTTTTTTGCACTCCTCATCTCCGCCTGTTCAACAAAACAAAGCTCATGGAAGGTTGAGCCTGTGCCTTCACCTGCCGGGAGCAATGCGGGCGAACCATACCTGTTCACCGATTCTTCGGGTGAAACCTTT
>JAGUUF010000014.1 GCA_020063545.1 Cytophagales bacterium | reverse complement strand
TTGTATTACCCCACCGCGTTTACCCCCGATAAACAAGGCCCGGCAAGCAATGAGATTTTTAAAGTGTTTGGTCAGTACATTGATCGGTTTGAAATGAAAATTTACAACCGCTGGGGCGAACTATTATTTGTATCTGATAACCTTGATACCGGTTGGGACGGCACCTTCAGAGGAAAAGAACAACCCGAAGGTACGTATGCCTTTGTAGCAAGCCTGACAGACCTGGCCGGGAGATCATTTACCCGGAGTGGGTCAGTAGTACTTCTCCGAAAGAAATAACCAACACAGCTGTTTTTGTGCCCAGCACTTACCTTACCTTTGCAGCATGATTGATATGATGAAAATGATGGGCAAAATGAAGGAAGTTCAGGCCCGCTTAAAAGAAGCCCAGGATAACCTGGTGCACATACGCGCAACCGGTGAATCAGGCGGGGGAATGGTGAAGGCAACCGTGAACGGAAAAAAACAACTTGTTACCCTGGATATTGACCCATCCATAATAAAACCCGATGACAAAATAATTGTGCAGGACCTGGTAGTGGCCGCTGTAAACAAAGCGATGGAAGAGGCCGAAGTACTGGCGAAAGAATCGCTGCGTAAAAGTACTGAAGGATTATTACCCAATATACCGGGCCTGGATTTTGGAAGCATGATGGGATAATATTTTTTAACTTACCCTTACCCGGTTGAACACGGCCATCGTTATCCTGAACTACAACGGTGTAAAACTCCTTGAGCAGTTTTTACCCGCGGTTATCCGGTATTCACAACACGCCAGGATTGTAGTGGCTGATAATGCCTCAACTGACCGTTCGGCAGAATTCGTACAACGTGAGTTCCCCCAGGTTGAAGTAATCAGGCTGGATAAAAACTATGGTTTTTGTGGCGGTTATAACCGCGCACTAAAACAAGTTAATGCAAAGTACTACGTGCTATTAAACTCCGATGTAGAAGTAACCGAAGGCTGGCTACAGCCCCTCGTTGCTGTTCTCGAACAGGACGAATTGGTTGTAGCCGTGCAACCGAAAATCCTGTCGTACCATAATAAGGATTACTTTGAATACGCAGGTGCCGGAGGTGGTTACCTGGATATGCTTGGCTACCCGTTTTGCCGTGGCCGGCTGTTTAACTTTATCGAAAAAGACGAAAGCCAGTACAACGACACACGCCCGGTATTCTGGGCCAGCGGGGCCTGCATGGTAATCCGCTCAAGCGTTTACCATCAACAGGGCGGCCTGGATGAGGATTTTTTTGCACACATGGAAGAAATTGATCTGTGCTGGAAAATTCACCGCAGCGGCAAAAAGGTAGTGTATTGCGGCAAGGGCTCCGTTTACCATGTTGGTGCCGGCACCTTGTCAAAATCAAACCCCCTTAAAACCTACTACAACTTCCGTAACGGCTTCAACCTGCTGATACTGCACTTGCCGGGATTGCGCCTTATCATTACCGCGCCTGTACGGATTATACTGGATTATTTGGCTGCCATTAAATTTTTAGCCTCAGGTTTACCGGCCCACTCGTGGGCGGTGTTAAAAGCGCATTACCATGTTGTGACCACGTTGTTAAAGACTTTTAGGAAGCGAAGAAAACTTCATGAGAAATTCTCGTTCAACACCCGCCCGTTATACAGGGGCTCTGCCGTGTTTGCGCACTACCTGTTAGGTAAAAAACGATTAACGGTACCGTGATGCCGGCTAATAATCCCAGATGGGGCTTCGTTTACGAAGGTATTTGCGGATATTCATGGTAAAAGCCAGGGCCAGGTAGATAATAATAGGCGATCCGAACGTGATAAACGAGGCATAGATAAAGAACAACCTGACCGTTGACGTGGCAATGCCCAGCTTCTCCCCAATACGCGTGCACACCCCAAATGCGTATCCTTCAAAAAAGAGTTGAATCCGATCGATCAGTTTACCCATAAATCAAGCCCGTTTAACCTGCAATAAGGTTATTTAACGACAAAAACCCCGAATACAAATATACCCTTATTGCCAATGCAAATCCGGGGGCTAAAATCTTTATTTTTTAACTATAATTGCAAAAAAAGGTCGTTAAATGTAGTTTTGCGACTCGATTAAAAGCAACCTTAAATCAAATTCAAATGAGAAAATTAGTTTACGCATTTCTGATCGTAGGAGTATTAAACCTTGCGGGGTGCACCCTCCCCCAGATGGTCAAAATGGCGAAAGACCAGCAACTTACCGTAACCCCCAACCCGCTTGAGGTGCACAAGGATACAGTAGCCTTTTCTATGGCTGCCAACCTGCCGGTTAAAATGCTGAAGAAGGGCACAACCTATACCCTGAACACCTACTACAAGTATGGCGAGCAGGAAACCGCCCTTGACCCAATTACATTCAACGCCACTGACTATCCCAACAGTGCTACCGAGCAGCCGCGCGTAAGCAAAGATTTTACGTTTGCCTATAAGCCCGCTATGAAGTCAGGCATCCTCCAGGTTGAGGGTGTTGCCTCGAAAGGCGGTAAGTCAAAAGCTACCCCGCGCATGGATGTAGCGGTTGGCGTTATCACCACTTCCAAACTGGTTAAGCCGGTTTACTTCGCGGCTTACGCGGACCACGGCTACAACAACCAGGAAGAAATTATCCCGATCGTTATTCCTGATTTCATCTTTGAACAGGGCCGCTCGGTATTGCGTAAATCCGAAATCCAAAGTGACAAAGGAAAGAAACTGGATGCGTTCATCGCATCGAAAAACGTAACCAAAACCGTTACCGTTACCGGTACCCACTCACCTGAAGGTGCTGAGCGCATCAACAGCAAACTTTCACCTGATCGCGCAAAAGCAATCGAAAAATTCTACCGCGACCAGATGAAGAAATACGATTACCAGGACAAAGCAAACGAAATCCAGTTTGTGTTAAAACCGGTTATCCGCGAGTGGAACGAATTTAAGACAGCCTTATCTGCCTACAACGGTATCTCCTCAGAAGAGAAAGCAGAATACCTGAACATTATTAACGCTGGTGGAACATTTGAAGATCAGGAAAAGAAAATGAAGAAACTCCCCACCTATAAGAAAGTGTTCAAAGATGTATACCCGGGTCTGAGAACTGCCAAGACCGAAATTCTTACCATCAAAGACAAAAAGACTGACGCTGAAATGTCTGTACTGGCTAAACAAATTACTACTGGCCAGGCTTCTGCCGATGCACTTTCGTTTGAAGAATTAATGTACTCGGCAACCCTAACACCATCGGTTGAAGAAAAAGCAGCCATCTATGAAGCAGCTACCAAAAAGGGTTCATACTGGAATGCCCATAACAACCTGGCCGCAGCTTACATCGCCCAGGCAATCGCAAACCCGTCCAACGCTTCATCGCTGATCAATAAGGCGCAGGCCCAGTTGGATATTGCCGCACGGCTTAACGCTGCCCCTGAAGTAAATGCCAACCTGGCCAGTGTATCGATGTTTAACGGTAACGCGTATGCCGCTTACAACTATGCCAACAGGGCTTCGGCTTTGCGTGGCGACAACGCAGCCGGCTTGAACGGTGTTAAAGGTTCTGCCGCTATTGTAACCGGCCGCTACCGTGAAGCCGTTAGTGCCGAATCATCTGCAGCCAACACAGCCGACAACCTGTTTAACAAAGGCTTGGCCCAGGTGCTGAACAAAGATTATCAGAATGCCTTAACCTCATTCAATGAAGCTATCCGCCTGAACAGCAACCACGCGCATGCTCATTATGGTGCTGCGATAGCCTCGGCCCGGATGGGTAATGCCGATGGTGTTGTGAGCAACCTGGCCAATGCGGTTAAGGCCGATCCTTCGCTTAAGGAAATGGCCCTTACCGACCTTGAATTTGCAAAATGGAGTACAACCGAGGCATTCCGGAATGCTTTAAAATAAAAAAACAAAATCCTTAACCTGAACCCTGGCAAATCTGCCGGGGTTCTTTTTTTATACCAGAAATAGGTAATTTCATTTTATACCCTGATTCCTTCGCTTATTTTTACAGCCTTTACACAATTAGCCTATGCGAGAAATCCAGTTCCGTGAAGCCCTGCGCGAAGCCATGAGCGAGGAAATGCGCAGAGACCCTGCCGTTTTATTAATGGGCGAAGAAGTTGCCGAGTACAATGGCGCCTACAAAGTAAGCCAGGGCATGCTCGATGAATTCGGGCCGGAGCGAGTTATCGATACCCCCATTTCTGAACTTGGTTTTGCCGGTGTTGGCGTGGGAGCAGCCATGAACGGACTGAGGCCTATTGTTGAATTTATGACCTTTAACTTTTCGCTGGTGGCCATTGACCAGGTGATTAACTCAGCCGCTAAAATGTACTCCATGTCGGGCGGGCAGTATAATGTACCGATTGTTTTCAGGGGGCCTACCGGTAATGCCGGCCAGCTTGGTGCGCAGCACTCACAAAATTTTGAAAACTGGTATGCCAACTGCCCGGGTTTAAAAGTAGTAGTTCCCTCAAACCCTTACGATGCAAAAGGCCTCTTAAAAACCTCCATCCGCGATAACGACCCTGTAATTTTTATGGAGAGCGAGCTGATGTATGGCGACAAAGCTGAAGTGCCTGCCGAAGAATACCTGATACCCATCGGGGTGGCCGATGTTAAACGTTCGGGCACTGACGTAACCATCGTTTCATTTGGTAAAATTATGAAGGTGGCCCTGGCCGCAGCGCAGGAACTTGAAAAAGATGGCATATCAGCTGAGGTAATTGACCTGCGCAGCGTGCGGCCGGTAGATTATGCTGCGGTTGTGGAATCGGTTAAAAAAACCAACCGACTGGTAATCGTGGAAGAAGCATGGCCTTTATCCTCGATATCAACCGAAATCACCTATCACATTCAAAAACATGCGTTCGATTACCTGGATGCTCCCATTCACCGCATTACCAGTGCCGATGCACCGCTTCCATACGCCCCAACGTTAATCCAGGCTATACTGCCTAATGTTGAACGTACCGTGAAAGCGGTAAAGGCCGTAAT
>JAGUUF010000248.1 GCA_020063545.1 Cytophagales bacterium | reverse complement strand
TGGCGCTTGACGAAGTGCCCTACGATGAAATAGCCGAAACCATGGGCATTACCCAAAACAACGTGCGTGTGCGGATGAACCGCATCCGTGAGAAGCTACGTAAACTAATGAACGGTTAAGTTATGGAAGAACTGGATGACCTTAAATCAATCTGGAAGCAGCAGCCCCCGGACCTGGAGGCCAAAAACTCCGAAGAAATTTCCCGCATGCTGCAGGGAAGAAGCACATCCATTGTTTCAAAACTGAAACGCAGCGTTTGGTTTGAACTGGCCTTTACCATTGTATGCGGTATAGGCCTTGCGGCTTATGGCATTTATGCACAAAGCGGTCAACTCGCCTGGATGGTGCTGACTCTCTCCATCATCTTTGCCCTTTACATTTTGTATTATGTAAAGAAACTAAAACTGTTAAGCCGGTATGACCTTAGCCGCGGCAACCTGAAAACCAACCTTGAAAACCTGGTTGAAGGACTACAGGCATACCTCTCGTTCTACAAACGCAGCTACACCATTCTTTACCCGGTATTTTTTTTCATCGGGTTGTTTTTTGGTGCCCTTGATGCCGGCTTCGACAATTTTCTTCACCGGTTTACCCAAACCGGATTTCTGATTTGGTTTGTATTGGTGACAACCGTATTTATGGTGGGCGTTTATAAAATAACCGGCTGGTACCTTAAAAAACTTTACGGCAACCACCTGGAAAAACTAAATGAACTGCTGCGCGAATTATCGGCTTTAGGCTAACGATATTTACCCCAAACCCTTGCCGCTTACCCCATTGCAAGCCTGTTTAAGCCAACCTGCAATAAAAAATTTTATGGGATCTTTCTTCTTTACCGCCCATACCGAACTTTAGTTGACGGATTTCGTATTTCACCGGTGTATATGAACCTGAAAGATAACCTGCACACTCCATTTCCATACTATTTGCAGGACGACCGTAAGAACCTGATTCTTATTGCGGTCATCAGTGTTTTTGTGGTAATCTTTATGTATGTGTTTAAAACCCCCGGAGATCATGAACTTACCCTGCCGCAACATTTCCTGTTCGGAGGCATAACCTTTGTGTGCCTGGTGATAAACATTATTGTCTTGCCGAAACTTTTTCCGGGCTGGTTTGATAACTGGACATTGGGGAAATACATCCTCATCAACATCGGGCATTTGTTTCTAATCGGAGTAGCCAGCTCGCTTGTTGATATATTCTACATTTGCCCGCATTTATCAGTAGCGGAGAATTTGATTCAGGCCAATACCCGTGTTGTGATAAAAGGAATTATACCGATTGCATTAACTACCTTGTTCCTTCGAAATACCCTGTTGCAGCAAAACCTCAACAACGCATTGCAGGCAAATAGGGAACTAAAAAAAATTCAGCAGATAAAAACCGATCCTGCCAAAGAAACGAGCCGCATTACCCTGCACAGCGAAACGAGCGAAACCCTGGAGGTTAATCTTCCCGACCTGCTTTTTGTTGAAGCAGACGACAATTATTCAACCGTATTCTGGAAAAACGGGCAGGGCATTCAAAGCAAGTTATTGCGGGCAAATCTTAAAAGCATAGAAAACCAACTGGATAATTCGTTTACCCTGCGGTGCCACCGTTCCTATTTGGTAAACGTAAATGCCATTGGTTCGGTATCGGGCAATGCCAACGGGTATAAACTCCGCATTCGCGATACGGATATAATCATTCCCGTATCCCGGCAAAAGGGAAAAGAAGTAATGGAGCGGATTCATCAGCTTCGCAGCATGATGGAACTGGCCTGACCATTCACCCCGGCAGGCGGCAACTTACCCCACCACCACCCAAATTACCCCAAACAAGTCGCTGCTCACCACAATGGGTTGAGACTGCCGTATCCCCGGTGTTTCTTTCGCGTAAAAGATCCACATAATTAATATTCTTATGAAAACATTGTATCCCATCATCACCCTGCTGCTGTTAAGCTATGCCGTGGTAAGCCCGGCACAGACCGCTCCGCGTACTGAATACACCATTCAGTTAAGTGAACCAAGTTTGAGCCTAAAGCCCGGAGAAACCAAATCGGTTGGTGTGCAACTGGCCCGTTCCAGGAATTTCTCCCGTTACAAGGCCGAGTTAACTGCTCCATCCACCCTGCCTGCCGGACTAACCGCCCGCTTTGAACCAGCAACAGGTTTGTTCGATGAAAGTACCCTTCATATTTCAGCTCCGGCTGACATTAAACCCGGCCAATACCAGGTTGTGGTACGGTGCGACATGGGGCGTAAACTTAAAGCCACTGTATTAACCCTTCACGTTGGCGAAAGCAAACCGGAGATTGCAACGAATTAATTGATTTGTATCGGGTCCTGTCTTCATCCTGTTGACAGGACTCTTTGTATTACGGGATAAACAGCTTATTCTGAGAAAGGCAATCAGCAAGTTGTCGGTAAACCGGTAACCATTCACCGGGTACTGAAACCGCTTTAAGAATACGGGTTGCCAGGGAACCTTCACTGAAAACAATTTCCAGTTCAGGCTTCCACTTTTCAAGCGCATCGTTGCCGCGGTAAATAAGCCTTTCAAAAATATGCTTCCATAAATTTCCGGCCGTTATTTCACTGGCCGGCACGCCAAACAACTTCAAATAGCTTTGATCATGAATTATGGCCCGCTCGGCCTGTTCAATGGCAAGATCGAGCACAGGCACAAGTATTTCAGTGCGGCATTTTACCTGCGTTTCAAAATCGCACATAACCTCGTTTACAAAAGCCTTTACCGTTTCAATAATCAGGGTTAGTATGGCCATCTCTGCTGCCGGGCATTCCTGCGCGTCCATCAGCCTGAGTTCGATAGAGCCCCGATCAAACCTTGGCACCGCTCCCCGCGCATTAACCCAGATGGGATTGAGCACCCCGGCCGGATCGTGTGGAGCGATGTCGGACTTTATCTTATCGTAAATGGTGTTCAGGTAATTTCGTTTTGAAAAAACGGCTTCCGGAATTACCCGACCGGTTATCGAGGGAATTTTGGCCTGGTTGGTCTTATAGTACTTAAGCCGTGTATCGGCTGAGCCGGTGATTTTACCTTCGATGAGCGGTGAACTGGCGCAGAGCGCGGGTATGATGGGCAAGATAAGCCTCACAGCAGCATGAAGCCTGGAAAACTCTTCATCATCATAAAACGGAAGGTTAAGGTGGGTGCTCTGAAGATTTGACCATCCGTGGCCGCGGCAATCAAAAATCCGGTTGTACGCCTCATACACTTCGCGGCTCTCGTGCGGCCACAGTTTCGTTTCCGTTACCGGGTTAAAAGCCGGGTGGCACCCGCCCGGTAAAAGCCGGGCATTCCAGGTTGAAAGAATGGCATTAATACGCTTTATGTCATCGGCAAATGCATTTTCGAGGGCATTGAAATTTATTTCGGGCTGCGTGGATTTTAACTCGATAACATGCAGCACCATTTCGTTCGACCAGGTTATGGCGTTTCGGGTAAAATCACTTCCGTAAAAACCCAGTTCATGCTTCAGCAATTCATCGGCTACTGGTTTTACGGCAAGGGTTTCATTATCAACAATCATGTATTCCAGTTCTACCCCATAGCCCTGAAAAAGATGAATGCGTGACGGCTGGTTCATACCCGTTTAAGAATTTAGTTGAAAAAGCAGCCGGAGCATCACAATATTTTAGAGATAAACAGGTCGAAGACTTCAACCAGGATGAGGATAATGATAATCAACTCAAGCAAGCTGCTTTCGCGCTGGTTGCTTATTTCGCGGAAGACGGTAAGGTTTTCTTCAATGATGCGCATCATATACTCCAGTTCGCTGAAGCGCACGCGCAAATCAAAGTGTTTAATCAGGCCCTGGTGCAGCTTGTCGAGGTATTCTTCATCCCACACCAACTCGGGGGCATCGAAAATGTAAATGTTTTCAGCCACTTCGTTTTGCGTGTTCAGGGCCTTGCCGATAAACCGCAGCATGTTTTTCCGGCTTATTTTCAATTTGCCGCTCGTTTCAAGGTGCCAGGTAAAACTTTTTACCTCGGCCAGTAACTGCTCGGTAACGGCATGGTAATGATCCATGGCCACCGACTGGGCCAGGTTAAACATGGCAATGCGGATTACCTTCTCATCGCAACTGCTCAATACTACCTCACCAAACTGGAACCGCATGTCACTGCCCGGCTCAACCTGCAGGATGTGCTCATCGCGTAGCCAGGGTATAACCGGGTTTTTATGAAACTGCTGCACCGCTTTAACAGCCCATTTGATTTCATCCTCGGTATAACCGGTAAAAACAACTACACCATAATTAAAATAGTATTGGTACTTTCCTCCGCTAAAACCGTAGAACAACTCGGATGACAGATCGGCAATGGGCTTAATGTCAAGGAAGTTTTTAATTCCTTTAATATCAAGCTGGTTTGCTACCAGGAGGGCCGTAAGTTTTACTGTTTGGGCCATAGCCGAAGATTGCCCTAAATTTAAAATAATGCAGTCAACAAAAATGCTTTACCCGATTTTAAAGATATTTGCAGCCGAAAGGCAACGTTTATGAAGAAGGTAGTTTGTATTGTTGTTTTATTGATAGTTACACTAACCGGATTTGGCTGGGGTGTAACCGGCCACCGCGCTACGGGGCACATTGCCAGCAAGTACCTGAATAAAAAAGCAAAGAAAGCGCTTGAGCGGATACTGGAAGGTCAGTCGCTGGCGATGGCCAGTACCTGGATGGACGAGGTGCGCTCGGATTCAACCTACAACTATATGACGGACTGGCATTGGGTTACCATTCCGGACGGGATGACGTATGAAGCATCCGTAAAAAATCCGAATGGCGATATTATCCAAACACTGGAACGCATCATCAGTGAGTTAAAATCGAAAAAACTTTCGCCTCAGCAAGAAAAAGAATATGTAAAAATTCTTATTCATCTCGTTGGCGACATCCACCAGCCCCTGCATGTGGGGCGTGGTGACGACCGCGGAGGCAACGATATTAAAGTAATGTGGTTCCGTACAGACAGCAACCTGCACCGCGTGTGGGACAGCGACATGATTGACGACACAAGGCTAAGCTATACCGAACTGGCCGAATCCATTATTCTTCCTGCAACTCCTGCCGTTGCAGCCCTGCAAAAAACATCGGTGCGCGAGTGGGCAATGGAAAGCATGACATACCGTAACAACGTTTACAACATCGGCAATGGCCGGTTGGGCTATACTTACTCCTACCTTTATTTCGATGATGTGCGCACGCGGTTAATGCAGGCGGGGATACGATTGGCAGGCGTACTGAATGATATATATGGAAATTGATCTTCAAAGGGGCGACCGAAAAGCAGTTTTTAAAATCCGTTACAATCCTTTTTTTTCTCTGACCATTACCTTACATTTTCAACCTAATCCACAAAAAAGCCCCAAATCCTATGCAACACCCAATCCAATTCTACTACAATCTCTTTGAAGAAGTGCTTGTTGAATACAAAATTGACCCTGCTACGGCACGCGGCCAACAGCCCGGCCAATGGAACCTGAAGCTAGGCTCAGCCAGCGTCTGGGTTGACATCTTCCAGTCGAAAGACGCACAAGGCAACCTGACCAACTACGGGTACATCCAGGTGATGGCGCCTGTATGCGAAGTGCCTGTAAACAACCAGCACCTGTTTACCAAGGAACTGCTCGAAATAAATCACTCGCTCTACGGAGTGGGCTTCACCATTTTCCAGGACAAGGCGTACATTAAGGCCATCCGCGAACTGCAGGGACTTGATAAATCTGAAATAAAGTCCACACTGGACCGCGTTGGCATTTATGCCGATGACTACGATGATAAGCTGAAGGCAAAATACTTTGCGTACTCGGGCGGAGGAAGAGGGTAACGTCAACCCTTCTTCCCTACATTAAAGCCTATTGATTTTTTACCGGTATCCTGTTCCCTGATTTCAAATTCCCTGACGTCATCGAATATTATCGTTCTCATTAAATCTTCGGTACGTTCTTCTTTTTTCATCGCTGCCAGGCGCAGGTGCTGATTTTTAACTGCTTCGCCTACTACCTGCCGCACGGTACGGGCATTGCCAAAATGCTTATCGCGGCCGGCATGCAGGAAGGTGAAATAATTTTTCAGGTGCGCAGCTGCAGGATCATCCGGTTGCACTTCCTCCTTTTTAAAGATAGACAGCGCAATGGCAAACATGTCATCGGGTGAGTAGTCTTCAAACAAAAAGTACTTATCGAAGCGCGAACGAAGTCCCGGGTTGGAGTTAATGAATTCATGCATGTTGTCGGTATAGCCGGCTACAATAACACCAAACTTGCCGCGGAAGTCTTCCATCCGTTTAAGAATTACCTGGATGGCTTCAGCGCCAAAATCATGTTGTGAGCCATGTTCATTCGCCAAAGCATACGCTTCGTCAATAAACAAAATGCCGCCCATGGCTTCTTCAATCTTTTCGGCTGTTTTAAGGGCAGTCTGGCCAACATAACCCGCCACCAGTCCTTGCCGGTCAACCTCAACCAAATGTCCTTTCTGGAGGATACCCAGCCCTTTATAAATCTTTGAAAGAATACGGGCAACTGTGGTTTTACCGGTTCCGGGATTGCCGGTAAATACCGAGTGCAGCGAAAACTTGTTCAATACATCTTTACCCGTTTCCTGGTAAAAGCGAACCAGTTTAACCATTTCATTCACTTCTTCCTTCACGTTGTGCAATCCGGTAAGGGCATTCAGTTCGGCCAGGCTTTCGGTTAATATTTCATCCAGGCTTTTATCGGTAAGCGGATTGGCCAGCGTGGTGGATTTGGCAAACTGTGTCGGGTCCGTAATCAGTGTCACGTTACCTTCCTGCTCAGTATCACCCACCTGAAACACTACGGACGCAATGAGGGTATCCATAAACACAACTTCCATGGTGTAGGTATCGGTTTTCCATGAGCCGGGTACATCGTTACCCCACGAAGGGTACAGGTTATAAACCTGCCCAGCCGTGTTGGCCGGTATGTAAACGAGCCGGGTGCTGCGTCCCTTTAACTGGCCGGCATCGTCACAGAAGTTGAAAAACAACTCGGCATAATAGTCGGTTTGAGTTTTGTTCGCAAAACAAAATTCACCCCAGATGTAGCGGGTGTCCTTCTGGCTGAAGCGTGTAAGGTATTTCTTCTCTGGCTGGGCAGATGCCTGGGCATCGCCTTCGAAAAGTTTAATATGGCGGATGTCGAAAAACTGGTTTTCACCCGGAGCCGAAGGCCCCAAATCTTCAACAAAAAATTTTGCCTCGCCAATCAGCACGCCATCCATGTAAGCTTCCCAGGCATAATTTCCGCGAAGCCAGAATGCACCCGGTGTTGCATTACCCCATGAGTCGCGTATATACACGATGTTTTCATCTTTGAGCACCTTGCGCTGCTGAACGAGGTTACAGAGTTCCCGCTTGCCGCTTTGCACCAAAGCAAAGCACTTCAGTGTAACGGTTACTTCCCATTCGGCCTCATCAAAAAGTTTATTGTAAAACGATAGTTCGGCCCGCATAAAGGTTGTTTCATAGCGGTCGTAAACCTGCCGGTATTTTTTGGTACCATCGGCCATCCATTCATCGGAGGCATGGACTTTCAACTCGCGGAATTTGTAATGGGTGGCTACCGGTGCGGTGCCGGCATTTTCAAGGCGGTTCTCGTTATTTTCGGATGACATGCTGAGGGTAATTGCAGCTTTAAGTTAGAAACCCGGTGGGCATTTTCAAAGCCGGCAATAGTAAAAGGAAATTAACCCGGATTGCGGTTACCCGAAAGGCAGTGGTGGTCTCACCGGGAGTCGAACCCAGATCAAGAGTTTAGGAAACTCCTATTCTATCCATTGAACTATGAGACCACCGCTGCAAGCGGGGTTTTACGTTTAGATTTGCAAAGGTAAAAAAACCGCCTGACACTAAACTTGATTTTCAGGGGTTTCAAACGGCTCAACCAAATACCCATCCTTCAGGTAATTCGGATAGATGGTGAGGTATATTTTTTTCACT
>JAGUUF010000050.1 GCA_020063545.1 Cytophagales bacterium | reverse complement strand
TTCAGCGAACGATCGTGTAATTGGCATGGTTTGCATTACGCGGGAAGATGTAAATTTGCTGGTCGTTTCAGAAAAGGGGTACGGCAAGCGCTCATCTATTGATGATTACCGGGTAACGAAACGGGGAGGAAAGGGGGTAAAAACCCTTAACATCACCGCAAAAACTGGCAAGCTTGTTGCCATCAAGGAAGTGGTGGATGAGGATGAACTGATGATCATTAACCGGTCGGGCATAACCATCCGGATAAAGGTTAGTGAATTAAGGGTTATGGGAAGGGCCACCCAGGGTGTGCGGCTCATTAAACTGAATGATGATGATCGGATCTCTTCGGTAGAGAAAATTGAACGTATGGACGACATTACAGAATAACGTAAACTGAAAATAAACCTATAATGAAAAAAGCAATTGTTCTTCTTGTTGCAGTGCTGCCAATGGTTGTGGCGGCCCAAAAACCTGTTAAGCCAAACTTAAACAAAGCCTTTACCTCGTGGCGTAGCGGAAAACTTGACGAAGCCAAAACCATGATTGATGTGTGTGAAGCAGACCCGAAACTTTCGCTCGATGCCAAAACCTGGTTTTACAGCGGGTTGATTTACTCATCACTCGACACAACAAAAAACGAAAAGTTTAAAGCTTTGGCACCCAATGCCTTCGAGAAAGCCATAGCCTCGTTTGCTAAAGCCGATGAACTGAACAAGAACTCAAAGAATGAGTTGTTTTATACGGATAACAACAGCTTTATGCCTGTTACCAAAACCGAGGTAATGAACAGGCTAAGCGGAACTTACCTCAACCAGGGTGCGGCAGCATACCAGGAGGACGATTTTAAAACAGCTCTCTACAACTTTGAGCGCGCACAGCAGGTTAAACCCGATGACACTACTTCATTCTTCTATGCCGGTATTGTTGCCAATACCGATGAACAATACGATAAAGCTGCTGGTTTCATGAGGAGCTACCTGAAAAATGGAGGAACAGCAGTTGAAGCGTATTATGTAATCATTAACGCGGCTGCGCTTACGGATAAAGCAAAAGCTGTTGAAGTTGCCAGAGAGGCCAAAGCCAAATACCCAAAAAATGTTGAGTTGCCCAAGATGGAAATTCAGTACCTGATTGAACTTGACCGCGTACAGGAAGCCAAGGCAGGCCTTGAGACAGCTGTTAAAACTGAACCGAATAATGTTGTTCTTCATTATTTCCTGGCATTCACCAACTTTAAGATGGGTGACTACGAAGCAGCCAAAGCAAGCTGCCAGAATGCATTGAACATTGACCCAAATTCGTTTGATGCACAACTTCTTCTTGCAAAGGCCTACTACGTTGATGCGGAAGTAATTAAAAAACAGATGTCCAGTTTAGGAATTTCCGAGGCTGACAAAAAGAAGAAATTTGAACTTGATAAAGTTTATGTTGAAAAGCTGAAAATTGCTTTACCCTACTGGGAGAAAGCCGAAAAACTCAATCCCTCTGATTCGGAGGTACTGGATGCCCTTTACATCATGTATGGCGACCTTGACAACCAGGCGGGCCTTAAGCGCATTGAAAAGCGCTATAAGGAACTTGGCCTGGATAACTGACAGCCTGTAACCGCTCTTCAAAAAGCCGGTATGAACCTTTTCATTCCGGCTTTTTCTTTTGAATTTAAGGTCGGGTAAATCACCGGCCTGTGAAAAAATTACTTTTCCTTCTCGCATACTCTGTCACTCACCTCACCTGGGCCCAGGAGCCAACCCTGCAGCCGGTAAACTTTTCTTCTGTTACCATTACAGATGCCTTTTGGAAGCCCCGGTTGCAAACGGTTGCCGTTAAAACCCTCGAGGCATGTGTTATACAGACTGAAATAAAAACCCCACGCATCCGGAATTTTGAAAAGGTAATACGAAACCTTGGCGAAAAACACGAAGGCATCTATTACGATGACAGCGATGTGTACAAAGCCCTGGAAGCTATTGCCTACAGCCTTAAAAATTTTCCCGATAAGGAACTGGAAAACCGGGCCGACCGCTGGATTGACATAATCGCAAAAGCGCAACTGCCCGATGGCTACCTGTTTACCTGGTACCAGCTTGGCGACCTGTCAAAACGCTGGACGGATATTGAAAAACATGAAGACTATTGTGCCGGCCACCTGATTGAAGCGGCTGTGGCTTACTACAACACTACGGGCAAAGACAAACTGCTGAAAACGGCCATCCGCTTTGCCAACCATATCGATTCAACGTTCAGGCTTGGCAACAAACCATGGTTCAGCGGGC
>JAGUUF010000066.1 GCA_020063545.1 Cytophagales bacterium | reverse complement strand
GTATCACTTCGTTGGGTGCAATGTTGCCGAGGTTTACGTTGGCGCCCAGCAGTTTAATAAACCACACTTGCTGTGCCTTTTGCGGTGCCTCCCAGATGATTTTTTCGAACGGGATTTTAGTAAGAATTTCCTGTACCAGGCCGGAGCGCACTTCACCGGTGGATCGGAACAAGCCCACGTTTCCGCTTTCGCGCGCTTCGCCAATTACTTTCCATGCACCGGCATCCAGTTCTTTCTGCATCAGCTCAATCCACAGGTAGGGAGGAATAATTTTGTCGGCATCCTTTGATCCTACTTCCGACAGCACCGTGACCTGTTCCGACAATTTGCTGATGTAGTCGCATTTTTTTTCATGGTCCAGATCAATGGAGCCATCCGAAACTTCGGCAAACGACATGTTGTACTTATCCAACACTTTGCGGTAATCGTCAAACTGGTCGCGTATAATAAAGGCTTCGAATAAGGTTCCACCGAAATAGGCCGGTATGCCGGCATCCTTATACACTTTTAATTTGTCTTTCAGGTTAGGGGTTACAAACGATGTAGCCCAACCGAGTTTTATAATGTCTACATGGTCGGCACAGGTGTTAACAAAATCTTCGGCTTCGCGCACGCTCAGGCCCTTGTCCATAGCCATGGTAAAACCGTACTGCCTGGGCTTGCGTGTGCGCTCAGGCAGGTTCTTTAACTCGTAATTCATTACTTGTTTTCTTTTCTGAATTGTTCGATGATTTTGAACAACGCCTTCTGTGTTTCGATCTGAGGGAAGAACTCATACAAGGTGGCGTGTCCGTCAAAGTCCAAAATTAACGCATTTTCGAGATAATTAAAGGCTTCTTTAAACTTGCCGGCCTCAATCAGGTAAACGGTCATGCGGTAATACAATTCGGCATTATCGGGCAGTTCATCAAATCCTTCAAGCAAAACGTTCACGGCTTTCTGGTAATCGCCCTGTTCGTAATAAATGAAGGACCAGTTAAGCCATATTTCTTTGTCTTTCGGGTCAAGGCGCGATGCTTCTTCGTAGGCATCAATACTTGAAACGATGTTGCCCACTTTAAATTCAGCATGGGCTATGGCGCGCCAGTACTCGGGGTTTTCGGCATGCAACTTCAGGGCCTTATTATAAAAGTGAAGGGCCTGGTACCACTTCTCCTGCTTTTCCAGGCATACGCCTGCACCAAACCAGGCCTCATCGTACATGGGGTCAAGCTTTGCCGCTTTTTGATAATACTTCAACCCAAGTTCAAACTGTTCAAGGCTCTCGTATGCTGCGCCTATGGAGCAATACACTTCAGCGCTTGGGCCTTCCAGTTCGATGGTTTTCTTGAATGAATCGAGCGCTTTTGTATACTGCCCAAGGTTCATGCAGGTGTTGCCCATGTTGAAATAGGCGGAAGCAAAGGTATCGTCAATGGTCAGGGCGTAATCGTATGCGGTAAGGGCTTCTTCAAATTGTCCAAGTTTATTGTACACAATTCCCAGGTTGTACCAGGCGGCAGCGGAGTAGGGGTCTTCGTCAATAAATTTTTTGTAGTACGAAACGCTGCTTTCCAGTTGGCCGGTTAAATCGAGGCAATAGGCAAGTTCGTAGAGGGCACCTTCGTGATTGATGTTAAACTCTACGGCTTGTTTATAGGCATGGATAGCGTCTTCGTATTTCTCCATGGTTTGGTAAGCCAGCCCGATGTTGTAGTAGATCTCGTCTTTATCTTCTGAGAAGTCGAGCGCGCGCTCGTAACATGCTATGGCCTGGGTATGTTTACCTTGGGCTGAGTACAGCGATCCTTTAGCGAGGAGAATCTCCGGATCGTTCGGTTGAAGATTTTCGGCTTGCTCAAGCAAATCCAGTGCTTCGGTAAATTCTTCGAGGTACGTCAGTACCTGTGCTTTGGCAATGAGCAGCCCGGTGGAATACGGAAACTGGGTAATGGCAAGGTTAACGGCCTGCAGGGCTTTGTTGTACTTTGTACGCAGCAAATAAAACTCGATGATCTCTTCGAAGGCTTCCAGGTCAAAATAATCCGGTTTCTTTTTGCGAAGGTGGTCTTCAAAGCGCCTAATCAGATCGTTCCCCTCATCCTCACGCCTGCGAAATTCTTTGGCCATGTGCTATTGGGTTTGCCCAAGTTAAAAAAATCTGGGGCAAAGTTATTCTAAAAATTTCATTTTTTACCGGCTTGATCCCGGTACCAGGCACAACACCAGTCAAGACTTTGTTCAATCGGTTGAAAAGTCAGGTTGAGGGTACCGGTAATTTTGCTGTTCGAATATAAAAAGCGGCTTTCAGCCAGCCGGGCTGTTTCGGTCGTTATCAGCGGATTGGCACCCGTAAGCGCTGAACGGATTTGTTCAGCACGCGCCAGCCAGGTAAGGGCACCTTTTGACAGTTTAATGCGGGGTGGTCTCCGGTTAAGCCGCTGGGCTACGGCCCTAAAGAAATCCCGGTAGGGTATTGATCCGGCATTGACGATAAACCGTTCGCCTTCGTAACCTGAATGGTACAGCCTGATGATTGCCTTGCTCACATCGCGTACGTCCACATAGTTCAACGAGCCGTCAATGTAAAAGGGGTTTTGTTTCCAAACGTATTTAAAAAGCTGGGAGCTGCTGCGGTTCCAGTCGCTTCTCGAAAGAATAACCGAAGGGTTAACAATCAGTGTGCTCAATCCTTCTTCCTGACCTCTGAAAACCTCCAGTTCGGCCCGGTACTTTGATTCGGCATAGGCACTGTTTAGCGCGCTGTCAGTCCATTTGTTTTCTTCTGTAATTATCTCCTGGTTCTTCAGCCTGCCGAGGGCAGCAACTGAGCTGATGTGCAGCAGGCGTTTTATACCCAGTAACAGGCATACATCAACCACATTTTTTGTTCCTTCAATATTTGTGGTAAAAAGTTTCGCCTTGTCGCGTGGATTAAACGATACGAGTGCGGCCGCATGAATAACACCCGATGCACCGGCCAGGGCTTCGTGCAGGGCAACGGCATCCAGCACATCGGCATCGCGCCAGGTAATTTTATCATGAACATCCGTAAGCAGGGAGGTGTCGCTGCCCGGCCTTTTTAAAGCTACAACGGGAATATTTTTGTCGAGAAGTTCCCGTACAACATAACTTCCGAGTAAACCATTGGCCCCGGTAACGGCAATCATTTGGATTCTGTAAGCGTGTTATTGAGCAGCGGTAAAGATAAAACTTTCTGGTAGAGGGCAGACTGCAACGTTTCCTTAACCAGGTTGGCATGGTTGGCGTTGTGGCAATCGCTGCCGGTAAAATGCACCCACCGGTTTTCAATCAGTTTGCGGGCGAGTACTTGCGCAGGTTTGGAGTAATAACCCGACAGGGAGTTGATGTTGAGTTGAAACAACACCCCCCGGTTAATCAGGTCCTGGAGTCTATCGTGATTTTGCTGCAGGAACACATACCGTTCGGGATGGGCCAGAACAGGTTTATAGCCGCGCGTGGTAAGCAGAAAGATAAATTCGTTCAGGTTTAACGGTTCAACCATAAAGTTCACCTCGAACAGGAAATACCGGTTGCCAAACGTAAGCAGCGGTGCATTTTCTTCAACCTTTTGTACCAGGTCTTCGTCCAGGTAATATTCGGCTGCAGCTTCAATGTCAACCGCAATTTCGGTTTGGCTAAGATAGGCTTTCAGTTCAGCAAGTTTGGCAAGAATTGTTTCGGTAGTATTGCGGTAGCTGTCGCTGATTACGTGAGGTGTGGTGATAAGTTTTCTGTATCCAAGCGCCTGAAGTATGCGGATAACGTCTGCTGCTTCCTCAAGCGACTGTACACCATCATCAAGCCCGGGCAACAGGTGTGAGTGGATGTCGACCAGCACCGGGTTTTGTGGTGATCGTTTTCTTCCGGTAAACCAGTTAAACACCGCGATTGAAAATTGACGTGAGCCGGTTTGGTTTTCGTTCTTCGTAATAGCCGTAGCCATACGCAGTTTCGGATGTGGCGGGCAGGGCATTCACCACCGTGGTAATGTTGCTGAATTTATTAATGCGCACAATGCGCTGAAGGTTATGGATAAACTCTTTCTTCGAATAATTGGCCCTGAACACGTACACCGATACATCGGCATGTTTCATCGCCAT
>JAGUUF010000002.1 GCA_020063545.1 Cytophagales bacterium | reverse complement strand
CATCTTGTTAAATCCGTTCCGGGATTGGAAAACAACATGGTTGATGATCTGATTGTCGGTAACGCGGTGCCGGAAGCTGAACAAGGCATGCAGATGGGAAGGATGATCTCCTTGCTTGCACTCGGCATTGATACACCCGGCATGGTTGTGAATCGCTATTGCGGATCGGGAGTTGAAACCATTGCAATAGCCAGCCAGCGCATACAGGCCGGTATGGCCGATATCATTATTGCCGGTGGTACCGAATCCATGTCGCTTGTACCGGTGATGGGAATTAAAACAGCGCTCAACTATAAAATCGCTACTGAAAATCCTACCTACTACACCAGCATGGGGTTAACCGCTGAGGAAGTTTCGAAGCAATTTAAAATTTCGCGCGAAGAACAGGATCAGTTTTCATACGAATCGCACATGAAGGCTGCAGCTGCCTGGAAAGACGGAAAGTTTAAAGACGAAGTGGTGCCCATCACCGTAAAAGAAGTGTATGTGGATGAAAACATGAAAAAGAAAACACGCGAGTTTGTAGTGGCTACCGATGAAGGTATACGGGCCGATACAACCGTGGAAGGATTATCAAAACTAAAACCGGTATTTGCCCTGAACGGAACCGTAACGGCAGGAAACTCATCTCAAACATCGGATGGTGCTGCGTTTGTGGTGGTGATGAGCGAGCGCATGGTAAAACAACTTAATGTAAAACCGATAGCCCGCATGGTAAGCTATGCCGTTGCCGGTGTTGACCCGCGCATTATGGGCATTGGCCCGGTGGCGGCAATACCCAAAGCGCTGAAACTGGCCAACATGAAACTGAATGATATTGATTTGATTGAACTGAACGAAGCCTTTGCAGCACAGGCCCTGGCCGTTGTTAAAGAACTGGGCATCGATCGTAAGAAATTAAATGTAAACGGTGGTGCGATAGCCGTAGGCCACCCGCTCGGATCATCCGGTGCAAGGCTCTCGGTACAGTTATTCAATGAATTGCGCAGGCAAAAGAAAAAATACGGCATGGTAACCGCGTGTGTGGGTGGCGGACAAGGTGTGGCGGGGATTTACGAATTACTCAATTAGTTGTTGGTTAATAGTTTTTAGTTGTTAGATGGGGAAGGTTGAGTCATATCAAGATTTGGAGGTTTGGAAACAAGCGAAGGATTTAGTTCGACACATCTACGAACTAACTAAAGGTTTTCCAAAAGAAGAGCAATTTGGACTAATCAATCAATTAAGGCGCGCAGCAGTTTCCATTCCGTCTAATATTGCTGAAGGCTGCGGAAGAAATCATTTCAAAGATTCAATTCAGCTATTCTTTATCTCCAGGGGCAGCTTATATGATGTTGAAACGCAAATACTGTTTGCAGCAAATCTGAAGTATATTTCTAAGGAAGAATTGAACCAAACACTAGCAGATTTAAAATCGTGCAAGCGACTATTAATGGATTTATTAACTACTATCAAAGCAAAAGTACTGAAAATTTTAGCCAGGTGAATGAAGATTTAGAAGACTACAGATTAGGAGACTATCAACCAAGAACGAACAACTTTATACAACATGGAAGCAGCAGTAAAGACCAAAAACGCAATTAAAGGAGGCGAATTCCTTATTCGCGAAACACAGGCAAGCGAAATCTTCATTCCCGAAGAATTCAATGAAGAGCAGCAGATGATAAAGCAGCAATGCGAGGATTTTCTGAAAAAGGAAATCTGGCCCAGGCTGGATGAAATTGATTCGATGAAGCATCCCGAACTGATGCCATCGCTATTGGATAAAGCCGGTGAACTTGGCCTGCTCGGAACATCGGTACCACAGGAGTTAGGCGGCTTTGGCATGGACTTCAATACCGCTATGCTCATAGCAGAAGTGTTGGGGGCCGGGCACTCGTTTGCTGTGGCTATTTCTGCACATACGGGTATCGGAACGCTGCCCATTCTGTACTACGGAAATGAGGCACAAAAGAAAAAATACATCCCCAAACTTGCTTCCGGTGAGTGGAAAGCCGCCTACTGCTTAACTGAACCCGACTCCGGATCGGATGCCAATTCGGGTAAAACAAAGGCCGCGCTTAGCGCAGATGGTAAACACTATATCATCAACGGACAAAAAATGTGGATTACCAACGGTGGCTTTGCCGATGTGTTCGTGGTGTTTGCCAAAATTGATAACGACAAAAACCTGAGCGCCTTTATCGTGGAGAAAGCCTTTGGCGGCATTACCATGAACGAGGAAGAAAAGAAGATGGGCATTAAGGGATCATCCACCCGCCAGATCTTTTTCAACGACTGCAAAGTGCCGGTCGAAAATTTACTGAGCGAGCGCGAAAACGGATTTAAGATTGCCGTTAATATTTTGAATATCGGCCGAATTAAATTGGGCGTGGCTGCTGTTGGCGGTAGCAAGAAAACAATTTCTACTGCTGTTAATTACGCGAAAGAGCGCAAGCAGTTCGGAACACCCATTGCCAACTTTGGGGCCATCAAACATAAGGTTGCCGAAATGTGCACAAAAGTATTTGCCTCTGAATCGGCACACTACCGGGCATCGCAGAATATTGAAGACGCGTACCATGCCTTTATCGCAGGCGGCATGGAGCCCGGCAAAGCACGCTTGAAATCGCTGGAAGAATTTGCCATTGAGTGCGCCATTCTGAAAGTGCACGGCTCCGAAGTGCTGGATTTTACCGTTGACGAAGGCGTACAAATTTATGGCGGCATGGGCTTTTCGGCCGAGGGGCCAATGGATCGGGCGTACCGAGATGCGCGCATCAATAGAATATTTGAAGGAACCAACGAAATAAACCGGTTGCTTACTATTGATATGCTATTGAAGCGCGCCATGAAAGGAACGCTGGATCTGATGACTCCGGCAATGGCCGTGCAGAAGGAATTAATGTCCATCCCGGATTTCGGTGCAAGCGATGGCGAAGGCGTTTTTGCAAAGGAGAAAAAAGTACTGGTCAACCTGAAAAAAGCCGGGCTCATGGTTGCCGGGGCAGCCGTGCAGAAATTTATGATGAAACTTTCGGATGAACAGGAAATTTTAATGAACCTGGCCGATATGCTCATTGAAGGCTACATAGCCGAATCAACCTTGTTGCGCGTGGAGAAACTGATTGGTGAGCGGGGTGAAAAGGCATGTGAAATGCAAAAGGAAATGGCTATGATATACCTGCACCACGCAGTAAACAAAGCTGCCGCAGCCGGGCGCGAAGCGATAACTTCATTTAGCGAAGGCGATGAACAGCGCCTGATGCTGATGGGCCTGAAACGCTTTACCAAGATTGAGCCCTACAACCTGAAAGAAGCGAGGAGAAAAGTGGCCAACTATGTGATTGAGAAAGGGGAGTATCCGTTTTAGTTGTTGTTTGTTGTTCGTTATTCGTTGGTCGATTACACATACCGATCGAATAACGAACAACCAATAACGATCAACGAAAAACACCGAGTCGATTCAGGGGTTCCATTTTATTAACGGATAAGCAGGGATGGTCCTGGTGAGACGAATTGGGATACATTATTACAACAGCCCCTTTTCTTCCAGCCGGAGTTTTATTTTGTTATGATTTGCCCAGAACCGCTCGTCAATTTGGCGCACTAGCCTTTGAAATTCCGGTGAGCGCTCAATGCTTGTTTGAAGCGGGTCGCAGTTCAGAAAGAGCACAATCCAATATTGGATTCCATCCTCTCTTGCAAAAAGTTGCAAATGCTCCAGGGCTTTTTCAGCATTACCGGTACGGCTGTAGTACATGGCCAGTCCAAGGTTTTTGTAGGCCGTTGGGTCAGTATCAAGGTATTGCCGGTAGCTGCGTATAAATTCATTGGCTTTTTCTTTCTGGCCCACTTTATTATACACCATGGCAATAGTCATATCCTCATGCCTGTATATGTCCAAATTCATCTTGTCTCGGTAATGATTAAATCGCTTGTAGCACCGGTAGGCGCTGTCAAAGTCTTGCAGGTAGTAGCTTACTTTACCGATTTCTTGCAGGATGTCGATGCGGGTTGTGTCTTTGCTAAATTCATTAGCCAGCAATTGGCGGGTCTGATTTAGATTACCATTCTTAGCGTAGAGTACAAATGCACGCAGGTAATGCGAGTAACTATTTCCGGGAAAATACTCCAGCGATCGATTTACATGTTCCAATGACTTATCGACAAAGCCGGTCTGGATAAGCGCGTTGGCTAAACGCAAGTGAAAGTAACTGATAGCCACCGAGTCGCCAGAATGAGCGCCCAACCGCAATCCTTTAAGAGCGTATTCGAGATAGTTTCCGGTGTTCGGCAACTGGGTTCCATAAAAGTCGGCCAGCAAACTCAAGGCAAGCGTGGAATTTGGATTGTACTCCAGCCCTTTTTCAAGGTAAGGCAATGCTTCACTATAGGCTTTTTGCAGCAGAAAATACATCCCTTTAGCGATATAGCCTTCACTAAGAGTTGGGTCAAGTCGCATGGCCATGTCGGCATAGTTACCCAATGTATCAAGGTGTGGTTTTTCCGATTGATAGATGTCGATGTAATAACAGGCAATGCTGGCGCAGGCGTATGCCAGGGCAAAGGTTTTGTCCTCGGATATAGCTCCCTGAAAATAAGAGAGTGCCTTCGGAAAATTAACTGAACCGGGTTTATTTAAAAGCTCAAGCCCTTTTAAAAAAAGGTTGTAGGCAGTTGTATTCCGGGTAAGAGGTTTTTGAAGACGGCTTTTCTCATCAGGTGTTATAAACACCTGCACTTCTTCCATTATATCGGTGGCAATCTCCTGTTGCAGTGCAAAGATATCCCCAACTTCGCGCCTGTATTGCCGGCTCCACAATTGCCGGTCGGAGGCATCAATCAGTTGAACGTTCAGGACTAAACGGTTGCCTATTTTCTGGCCGCTGCCTTCAACAAAATAGTTTACATTTAATTCACGGGCCATTTCCGGAAT
>JAGUUF010000199.1 GCA_020063545.1 Cytophagales bacterium | reverse complement strand
CCGGGTAGCTGCATCCTATGATCCGTTACTGATAAACGAACTGAAAACCGTGCGCCTTACGGGCATCAGTGCTGGCGGGCCAATGCACGTGGAAGAGGCTGCGCACTCGATTTTGTCGCACTAAACGGGTTTTTTCACCAACTTTCTTAAAATCTTCCATTCATCCTGCCCATTTCTCAAGTTGTAAGGCTTGCAGCCTTTTTGCAGGATTTCATGGCGTTTTTATTTTTATAAACCACAGTTCAACAGGCAGTTACAGCTTGTTTGAGCAACCGGTAATGAAGTTGGGCGTGTTGTAAACTGGTATTAAAAAATGTAAAAAATACCTTGAAATCTGCATCTATTCCTCCTATTAACTCTGCACCCTTACACGCAACAGGCATTGCCTTACAATGCCGGATGCCATCGTACACACCCCGCTACTTTTGAACTGTAATTCAAAACCAAAAGAAACGTAAAAGAAAAAATGAAACGTATTGTAATCTTCATCGCCCTTATTCTCCTGTTAGGAACACTGTTGTCATCGTGCAGCTTTACCACATCCATGTGTCCGGCTTATTCACACCAGAATAAACAAACACACTATGGCGAAAAGGCGCAGTTAAAATACATTAAGCGTAGGATCTGAATCCGCCTTAGCCTGATATAATGCCGTCACGGATAACCAGCTTCCGGTCGGCCATGGCGGCAAACTCTTCGTTGTGGGTTACGATAATGAAGGTTTGGTTAAACCGCCTGCGCAAATCAAAAAAAAGTTGGTGCAATTCTTTCGCATTTTTTGAATCCAGGTTTCCGCTCGGCTCATCGGCCAGCACAAGGGCAGGCTCATTAACAAGTGCCCGCGCAACCGCAACCCGTTGTTGCTCCCCTCCCGAAAGTTCGGAGGGTTTGTGGTCAGCACGCTCACCAATTCCCAGCAACGCCAGTAATTCCTTAGCCCGTGCCTGCGTTTTTTGAGCATCCTGCCTGGCTATCAGGGCAGGAATCATAACATTCTCCAGTGCCGAAAATTCAGGTAACAAGTTGTGAAACTGAAAAACAAATCCGATAGACCGGTTCCGGAAAGCGGCCAGGTTTGCGGCTGAATACGCAAATACATCAACACCATCAATTAACACCTTGCCCTTATCTGGAGTATCCAGCGTTCCAATAATGTGCAGCAGCGTGCTCTTACCGGCACCTGAGGCACCCACAATGGCCACTACCTCGCTTTTTTCAATAGAAAGGTTTATCCCTTTAAGTACCTCAAGGGCTCCGTATGATTTATGAATACCTGAAACTGAAACGAGGGTGTTGGTCACCAAAGCCGGGTTTGAATTAAAAGGTAAATACGGTATTTTGCTCCAAAATACAACTTCATGAACATACACGAATACCAGGGCAAAGAAATCCTTAAAAAATACGGGGTTGCAGTTCAGCGGGGCATCGTTGCCGATACGCTGGATGGCGCCATCCAGGCTGCCAAGGAATTGGAGTCAGAAACCGGTACGAAATGGTTTGTTGTTAAGTCCCAAATCCATGCCGGAGGCAGGGGCAAGGGAACGATAAAGGAAACAGGCTCCAAGGGTGTGGTGGTTGCCAAAAGCATGAACGAAGTTCCGGAAAAGGTAAAAGCCATTTTAGGAGGTACACTCGTAACCCTGCAAACCGGCCCTGACGGTAAAAAAGTAAATAAGGTGCTGATTGCCGAGGATGTGTATTACCCGGGCGAATCCGAACCTAAGGAATATTATATGAGCATCCTGCTGGATCGCTCCAAAGGTGTGCCGGTTATTATGGCATCAACCGAAGGCGGGATGAATATTGAAGAAGTGGCTGAAACCCATCCTGAAAAAATTATAAAAGAATGGGTTGACCCGACCATCGGCCTGCAGTCCTTCCAGGCCCGCAAGATTGCCTTTGCCATGGGCTGGAGTGGTAATGCGTTTAAAGAAGGTGTTAAGTTTATCCATTCACTGTACAATGCCTATGTCGGCCTTGATGCGTCCATGTTTGAAATCAACCCGTTGTTAAAAACCTCCGATAACAAAATTCTTGCAGTAGATTCGAAAGTAAACCTTGACGATAACGCCCTTTACCGACATAAAGATTTGGCGGAACTACGCGACATTACTGAAGAGGACCCGCTGGAAGTTGAAGCAGGTAAAGCCGGATTGAATTATGTGAAGTTAGACGGCAACGTTGGCTGCATGGTAAACGGTGCAGGCCTGGCCATGGCCACTATGGATATTATCAAGCTGTCGGGTGGGGAGCCTGCTAACTTCCTGGATGTTGGTGGCGGGGCCAATGCCGAGACCGTGGAGGCCGGCTTCCGGATAATCCTTAAAGACCCTAATGTTAAAGCTATATTGATTAACATTTTCGGGGGTATTGTGCGGTGCGATCGGGTAGCCAACGGGGTTGTGGAGGCCTATAAAAAGATAGGGAATATCCATGTACCCATTATTGTACGGCTGCAGGGTACCAATGCCGAGGAGGGTGCCAAAATCATTGAACAATCGGGCCTGAAAGTGTATTCAGCCATCCTGCTTAAAGATGCCGCCCAAAAGGTTAAAGATGTGCTTAAATAGCGTTTTTACCTGATGGTTATAATTTCTAATTTAGAGGAATAAATAACCCGAATGAAGATTCTCTCTGCACTTATTGTGGCAACCTTCCTGCTTCCCGGACTGGCAACTTCACAGAGTTTTTATGCCATCCGTAGGGAGCGGAGTTTGATTGCCACCATTGGTACGGGTACAGCCAATTATTTCGGTGAGATGGTTAATCCGAAAGAATATGGTAAAACCCGGTACAATATTGTGGTTGGGGCTGAATATTACTTTACCAACCGCATTAGCGGTCGGGCTGAGTTAACTTATT
>JAGUUF010000079.1 GCA_020063545.1 Cytophagales bacterium | reverse complement strand
GTGGGGAAAGGAATAGTTTGGGTAATCGTAATGTTGTTGTCGTGTTTTTCAATGCTGTTGTATTGGCCATACAACAACTGAAAATCAGTTTTCGGTATTTCTGGCGCTGCCCGCTTTAATACGGTATGGCGCTCCACATCCAATGCAGATGCTTTAAGATAAGGGCTGTGCTGCAATGCCTGCTCAATTGCCTGACCAAGCGAATAGACCTGGGCAGCAATTTCAGAAACCGGCAAACTAAGCAACGTTACGATAAGTATTTTTTTCATGGTTAATCTCAATTAACGGTAATCGAAAACTACTTTTTATGATTCGATACCTGTTCGGCTAACGAATACAGGCACGGTAAAACAACCAACGTTAGAAATGTGGCGCTTACCAGGCCGCCAATAACTACGGTTGCAAGCGGCCGCTGCACTTCCGCACCGCTTCCCTGCGAGAGGGCCATCGGGAGAAAGCCCAGCGAAGCCACAAGGGCCGTCATTAGTACAGGCCTGAGCCTTACTTTAGTGCCTTGTTTTATTCGCGTTTCGGTATCGGCTATCCCGGAGCCTTTTAGCTTGTTGAACTCGGCTATCAGCACAATCCCGTTTAAAACCGAAACACCAAAAAGGGCTATAAACCCAACACCTGCCGAAATACTGAACGGCATATCGCGAATCCAAAGCGAAATGATGCCGCCAATTGCCGATAGCGGAATAGCCGTATAGATTAACAGGCTTTGCTTAATGGAATTAAATGCAAAAAACAACATGATAAATATTAAGGCGAGTGCAGCCGGAACGGCCAGCAACAGCCTGCCGCGGGCCTCTTCAAGGTTTTTGAACGATCCGCCATAAGTGATGAAATAACCGGCTTCAAATTTTATTTCTGCAGCAATTCTATCACGCAACTCGTGCACAATGCTTTCCACATCCCGTCCACGAACATTAAAGCCTACAATAATCCTTCGTTTGGCATCATCGCGTTGAATTTGTGCAGGGCCCGGTTCAAGTTCAATACCTGCAACCTGGTATAAGGGCACCCGCTGACCTGCCGGAGTGGTTAGGACAATATTCCGGATGTCCTCGATATTCTCCCTTCTATCGGGGGCGTAGCGAACCGTCAGGTCAAACCTGCGCTCACCTTCAAATACAACCCCTGCTGCCTTGCCGGCCAAAGCCGAATTGATTACCGAATTAATATCCTCGAGGTTAAGGCCGAAATAGGCAACTTTCTCGCGGTCATACCGGATCACGATCTGCGGCAACCCGGTTATCTTTTCTACAAAAAGATCCTCAGCGCCCTCCACGCGGCTTACCTGCTTTCCTACCAGCTCGGCATAGTGGCTTAGTTTATCCAGGTCTTCTCCGTAGATTTTCAGTACCACATCCTGTCGTGCACCGGTCATCAATTCGTTAAACCGCATTTGTATCGGATGTTGAAAACCAAACCAGATGCCCGGCACCTGCTCTTCAAGTTTCTGTTGCATCTTTTCGATCATCTCCTGTTTAGTAGAGGCCGATACCCATTGCGATTTGTCTTTCATAATCACCATCATATCTGCGCCTTCCAGCGGCATTGGGTCGGTGGGTATTTCGCTGGCACCGATTTTCCCAATTACCTTTTCTACTTCGGGGAAATTTTCAAGCAGTACACGTTCGCCTTTTAAAGTAGCGTTTATTGTCTCGCTCAGGCTGCTGCCCGGCAGGGTGCGGGTTTCAACGGCAAAGTCACCTTCATCCAATTCAGGCAGAAACTCCCCTCCAAGCGATGCGAATAACCCAAGTGAAAGTGTGAACACAACAACAGTAGCGGCCACAACCGCAACGCGGTGCTTTAATGCCCACCGCAATGTTGGTTGGTATGCGGATTGAATGACACGAATAATCGTATCAGCAAGGGTTACTGAATGTCTAATCCGCCTGGATAGCAGGAGAGAAGATGCCACCGGAACATAGGTAACCGATAGAATAAACGCACCGGTAATGGCCAACATTACCGTTTCGGCCATGGGTTTAAACATTTTGCCTTCAATGCCCACCAGCGAAAGGATGGGCAGGTAAACAATGAGTATGATTACCTGGCCGAACGCTGCAGCACTCATCATGCTTTTTGCTGATGAGCCGACTTCAAGGTCCATTTCTGATTGCGATAACTTCATCACGCTGTTTCGTGTAACCAGGTGGTGCAGGCTTGCCTCAACAATAATCACCGCGCCATCAACAATTAACCCGAAGTCAATTGCACCCAGGCTCATCAGGTTACCGGAAATGCCCAAAACATTCATCATGCTGACGGCAAACAGCATGGATAGGGGAATCACAGAAGCTACCACAAGCCCGGCACGCAGGTTACCCAACAGTAATACCAAAACAAAAATGACGATGAGCGCACCCTCGGCAAGGTTCTTTGTTACCGTACTGATGGCGTTGTTTACCAACTTGGTGCGATCAAGGAACGCTTCTATAACAACTCCTTCGGGCAAGGTCTTTTCTATAGCGGCAATGCGCTCCTTTACATTGGCAATCACTTCCGATGAGTTGGCGCCCTTAAGCATCATCACAACAGCGCCTACGGTTTCATCTACGCCATTTTTAGTCATCGCGCCATACCGGATGGCAGCGCCAAACCTGACATCACCAATGTGGCTGAGCAGCACGGGTATTCCGGCTGGGGTGTGGTGCACCACGATATTCTTTATGTCCTCAGCATTGGTAAGTAATCCTTCGCTGCGGATAAAGTATGCGCTTGAATTTTTTTCGATGTATGCCCCCCCGGTGTTCTGGTTATTTTTTTCAAGTGCCGCGAATACATCCTGAATGCCGATGCCAAAACTTTTTAACCGGTCGGGATCAAGGGCAATTTCGTATTGCTTCACAAATCCGCCATAGCTGCTCACATCAGCTACACCCTTGGTACCCAGCAACTGTCTTCGTACAATCCAGTCCTGAATGGTACGAAGTTCGGTAAGGCTGTACCTGGATTCATATCCGGGCTTTGTTGTAACGATATACTGATAGATTTCGCCAAGGCCGGTGGTAACCGGTGCAAGTTCGGGTGTGCCCACACCGGCCGGTATAAGTTTTTTTGCATCCACAAGCCGCTCGTTAACCTGCTGGCGTGCCCAGTATACATCGGTGTTATCGGTAAATACAATGGTAACAACGGAAAGCCCGAACCTGGAAAAGGACCGGATTTCAACAATACCGGGAATGGTAGCCATGGTTTGCTCCACCGGAAATGTGACCAGTCGTTCAATATCCTGGGCCGATTGTGATGGTGCGGTGGTAATAATCTGCACCTGGTTATTGGTAATGTCAGGCACCGCATCAATGGGCAGTTGGGTAACGGAATAACTGCCCCAGCCAACAAGACCGGCAAGTAATAACAGGATGATCAGTTTATTCCGTAAGGAAAATTCAATGATCCAATTCAACATGGTTGATCATGATTAATCGATAAAAAGGAAATAAATAATGGAGCACTTCCCTTTAAAAAGTTCAGTGCGCAACTGAAGTTTGTTTACGACTGGCGGGGAGGCTGCCAGATGGACGACAGGAAATTGGAACCCGTAGGACTGTTATAAAAGTTGATGATTTCACAATTCACCCTTTCTGAATTTAACTGCAGCGAAAAATCAGCAGAGGCAAACCATACCTGCAGGGGGCAGCTATCGTGATGCTGCTCGCCATATGGCAGGTGGCTGTGCTTTTGGTGATCTTCGGTGTGGTGTTTTGGGTTTTCATAGTGAAGAATCAGAAATTGCCAGAATGAAAGTTCAGGGTTTTCTTTCTGATGCTCAGCGTAATGCTCGGCCAAAGCACTAAGCTTCGACAACTCAAATGTATCCATTGCCGGCATGATGGATTTCAGCAGCAAAATCTGAAGAAATATCAGGGCTAGCAGGTTTTTCACAACACAAAAGTAGCGGTTAATCTGCTTACCGCAAAAAGTTTTTAATCAGATGGTTATCAGCATTAACAATAACCAAATTGTTACTTAGTTTCCCTTTATTCGCTTACATAACGAGCGAACTGTTTCTGTATTCCAGCCTGCAAACCTGCCGCGCTGTATTAACAGTGTGTTTTCCTCAGGATGATCAAGGTAATAGTGAAACACAAATGGGGCACGGGGATTCTGCCATCCGCCAACCTGGCCGAACCGAAGATCGTTAAACACAAGCGTATCCCGCACCAATGCCACGGTATAATATCCCTGTGAAAACCGGATAAGCCGTTGCAGGGACTCATGGTCGTGTATCCGGTTCAACAGGCTGTCATTTTTAGGGAAGTATTCAAGTTTCAACTCCAACTGGTTGTCGAAAACCGAACGGTATCCAATCTGAAATCCGTTTTGATCTTCAACAACCACATACCACAACCAGTTATTTAGCGGAGTAGGAGTAGTGAAGTAACGATTCGTATTAAACCCCCGCAATCTCGATTCACTTCTTACCGATTGGTCAATGGTGATTTTATTGACCACGCTGTAAGCAAGATAAGCAGCGCTCAGCCCAATACCGAGTATTGCCCACCTGGTGCGGTGGAAATGATGGCGCTTTAAAAAAATCAAAACAGCTGAAGCCAGTCCAACACCAAAAGAGAAAAACGGATCGGCTACAAACAGTGTATTAAACGAAAACCGCAGATGGCTGAACGGCTCAAGCCAGCCTACTCCGTAGGCATTAAACCCGTCAATAAAAAGATGAACGCAAAGCTGCACGGCAAAGAATATCCACCAGTTGCCTAAAAAAACGTGTCGCCTTCGATGCCACCGGTCGGCAATGAGGGCAAGGAAAAGTGAAACCATACCTGCAAAAAGAAGTGAATGGGTAAACCCGCGGTGGGCAATCAGGTTTTCCGCAGGCGTAAGCCAGGCGGCTGCAACAAAATCAATGTCGGGAACCGATTGGGCAATGGCACCAATTGCCAGGGCCTTTTTGCCAAGCTGTTTACCGAGCATCAACTCGCCAAGGGTTGCACCCAGTGCCAGATGGGTAATGGAATCCATTGCTTTACCTTTAAATACCTGAAAATGAAGCTATCAGTTCATTTCTTTACATGATAAATATCAGAACAGGGTTATGACATTAGTAATTTGATGGCAACGCGCTTACAAGTTGTTTGCTGATGTAAATGAGAAGGATAAAACGGTAACAAACAACTATGGAAACACCGAAACAATCTACACCCAATCAACCCCTTCTTGCCCGCCTGGCCGACAAGTTGCTGGAAGCACAGCAGGAACTTGATGAACTGGCGCTCCAGTTCACTCTGGGCAAAGCAGAAGCAAAGGATAAGTTTGAAGAATTAAAAATCACTTTTGCCCGCCAGCTTCAGGTGGTTAAAGCCGCACTAAACCAGGCCGAAGTGCAAACCATGGCTAATCGGCTCAAAACACGGGTTGAAGATCTCGAACTTCAACTGGCATTGGGCAAAAGCGAAACAAAAGAAATTTTTGAAGCGCAACGAAAAAAAATTCTTGAGGCGCTGGTTCGCCTGGAAAATGATTTGAAACAAAGTCTGCCGGCTTCAATCAACCTGGAAGAACTATACCACGAAATCGAAAAATTTAAGCTGAAGCTTGAAATCATCCGGCTGAAATTTATTCTGAAAAAATTCATGGTTAAAGATTCGTTCAGGGAAAAAATGAAGGATGCGAGGCGCAACGTATCCAGGCTTACCGATCAGGCCAGTTCGAAATGGAAGGCAGGAAGTGAAAAATTAACTGATTTCAAAGATGAAATTCAACTTGCCTATAAGCACCTTCGCAAAGCAATTGAATCATTCTGATAATGCTTTTTTGATTATCAACCAATGTGATGCACCATGAAAAACATTCTTATTCCTTTTGATTTTTCCAAATGCGCACAAAGTGCCGCTAAAACTGCTGCCAGCCTTGCCCGTAAAACGGGGGCACAGCTTAACCTTTTACATGTTGTGTATGCACCGCCCGAATGGGACCGGATGCCGGTAGGCATGCAGCAAACCTATCCGGAAGTAGAAGCCCGAATGGTGGAAGCTGAAATAAAACTGGACAAATATGCTGCAGGCGATCTGTTTAAAAACCTGCAGGTACAGACGTTTGTATACAGCGGTGTTGCGCATGAGCAAATCATCCAGTTTGCCAAAGCCTACAAAATGGATCTAATCGTTATGGGCGCTCACGGGGCCGGTGAATCGGATAAACTGTTTGTTGGCTCCACTGCACAACGCATCATCCGCAAATCGCATGTTCCGGTACTTTCGGTAAAGAAAGAATACACCCCAAAAGCGATTAAAAAAATTCTTTTTCCATCTGATTTTGAAGAAGGAAGTATAGGTTCGCTGAATACGGTAAAAAACCTTGCAGCCGATCTGCAGGCAAGCATTTCGTTGCTTTTTGTGAATACACCTTTTAACTTTTACGATACACCATCGGCTGAACGAAAGATGGCTGAATGCATACCGGTACAGCGGGCCGTTAAGTTTTACAGTTTCATTTACAACGATTTCGATCGCGAAAAGGGAATCCTGAATTTTGCCCGCAACAAAAAAATGGACCTGATTGCCATGGTTACACATAACCGCAAAGGCCGGCCCAATTACCAGCTTGGCGTTACTGAAACACTGCTGTATCATACCGATATGCCGGTACTCAGCATGGTAATGAAATGAGATTGGTAAACCGGAATGCTTACCTTAGGGTATGAAGGCATGGCTGCTACAACGCACCTGCAACCTGGCTTCCGTACAGGAACCATTAACCTGGGCGGAAATCCCAAAGCCTGTTCCTGCAGCCGGTGATGTATTGATTAAAGTTTCGTGCTGCGGAGTATGTCATACGGAGTTAGATGAAATTGAAGGACGGACACCGCCACCTTCATTTCCGGTTGTTCCCGGGCACCAGGTAATCGGAACGGTTGTTCAAACCGGCTCTGCTGTTCAAAACCTGCAACCCGGCCATCGGGTAGGGGTTGCCTGGATTTATTCGGCCTGCGGAACATGCAATTTTTGTCGTGAGGGTTATGAAAACCTGTGCCCCGAATTTCGTGCCACCGGCCGCGATGCCCATGGCGGTTATGCCGAATACCTTACCATACCTGAAAAATTTGCCTTCAGCATTCCTGAACTTTTTACCGATGCCGAAGCCGCGCCCTTACTCTGTGCGGGTGCCATCGGGTACCGCTCCCTTCGCCTGGCTAATCTTTCTGACGGGCAAACGTTAGGACTCACGGGCTTTGGTGCCTCGGGGCACCTTGTACTGAAAATTGCGAAAGCATTGTTACCGGGCTCAGCCATTCTGGTGTTTGCCCGCAGCAACACCGAACAGGACTTTGCCCGTTCGCTTGGCGCTGACTGGGCCGGAAGTATAGGAGAAATTCCTCCATACAAGGCACAGGCGATCATTGATACCACACCGGCATGGAAACCTGTAATCGCCTCATTAAAAAACCTGTTGCCCGGTGGGCGGTTGGTGATCAATGCCATTCGCAAGGAGGATGCCGATAAACCGGAATGGTTAACCCTGAACTAT
>JAGUUF010000369.1 GCA_020063545.1 Cytophagales bacterium | reverse complement strand
GATAGATGACGGTTAACCGCTATGCCGGAGAAATTCACCTTAACCCGGTGCCTGTGTTGCGCAATTTTGATTTTAACAACGAGGGGCACATACCCGACATTGAAACAACCCTTGCGGATGCCATAAGGCTTACCCATGAAATCAATAGCCGGTTGCAGCAGCTGAAAAACAGGTTGACAAGCCTGGAGTTGAAGGCAGATGCGCGGTTTCATTTTGCACCGGGCGGATATATTTCCGTAACCGGTCTTACCGATGCCCAATTGTTATCGCTGAAACGCGAAGGATTGATAGAACTTTTTGATTATGCCACCGATCGGGAGTGGGTGAAGCGTTACGGGCATCTTTTTGGATTGGTTTGGGAGAAGGGGAGGGCGGTTGAAGTATGATCAGGCCACAGCGAATTACCACTGCCGATATTTACCATGAATTACGGTTTGTTACCTCGCGCAGCAGCGGCCCGGGCGGCCAAAACGTAAACAAAGTCAACTCACGCGTAACCTTGCGGTGGGATGTTGCGCACTCAAGCATCTTAACGGATGAACAGCGCCAATTGATATTACAAAAACTTACCCGGTACATTTCACGGGATGGCGAACTGATACTCCATGCTGCAGAAAATCGTTCGCAACTCCAAAACAAGGAAACCGTTGTTAAAAAACTTAATGCCCTTTTGCAAAAGGCATTTACCGTGGTAAAGAAGCGCACAGCAACACGGCCCACGGCCGCCTCAAAAATAAAACGGCTCGAAAGCAAAAAGCGCAAATCAGAAAAAAAGCAATGGCGAAGGGATGTTTTTTAGTATGGTAAAAGGTAAGTTGGTTGATAGGCAAACCCGCTGCGAACATTACCATTCGGCAGTGGATGTTATTGCAATAAAATTCAGGTGTTGTGGCGAGTGGTATGCCTGTTTTTATTGCCATGAGGAACAAGCCGGCCATAAGGCTGAAGTTTGGCCTGCCAACGAGTACCATGAACAGGCTGTGTTGTGTGGTATGTGTAAACGTTCAATGACCATTACCGAATACCTTGAATGCAATTACAAGTGCCCGGGTTGTGGCGCCCCATTTAACCCAAAATGTGCCAATCACTATCCATTGTATTTCGGTTCCTTCGGCTGATTTTTACAATTGTCGGGCGGTATCTATTTTTGCCGCGGTAAACGACCCTTGTATGCGCCTCGGACAACTTGCCCGAAAACTTAATATTCGTCCGGCAGATGTAATTGCTGCACTGCCCCAGAACAGCCTTCCGCCTGAAAGCAATTCAAATACCCGGCTTACCGATGAACAGGTTAAAGAAGTTGTTCAGTTTTTCAGACCCTCCAACTGGGAAACGCTGCTTCAGGAGCTTACGGAATCCGATGTCAGGGGTGATGGGGAAACTGTAGAAGCTGCTGAAGAATATACACCAGAACGGCCTGAAGAGGGTCAGACTATTTCCGCTTCCGTTGAGGTAAACCCCGGGCCTCCCGAAGAAAAGCCGGAGTTGATTAAGGCGCCTAAAATTGAGTTGCCAGGGTTGAAAGTGGTAGGTAAGATTGAACTTCCGCAGAAAAAGGTATACGAGGTGAAACAGCAAACGACTGCTGAGGAAACACAACCTGCCCGGAAAACTTACCCGGCAAAGCAAACAAGAAGGCAGGATTTGAATCGCCACAAAAGGAATCCGGTTGCCGTTGCTCGCGAGCGCCAGCAGCGCGAACTGGAAAAGCAGAAGCAGCTTGAGGCTGAACGCGAAAAGGAGAGACGAACAAAAAAATACCAGGCTAAAGTATCGGGCTTGAAACGGGTAAAAGAAAATAAGCCTAAGCCGACATCCGTGATGGCTGCGCAGCATCCTGCGGCTGCCTCACAGCCATCTTCTGTATGGGAAAAGTTTAAGAAGTGGTTGTTTCGCGAATAAGTGTACACCGGTGTACACGTTATTGTTCATTACCGTTCATCATCACGCAAACCTTTTGGCTATCCGGCCAGTTTACGGAGGCATTTGCCTCCGGCCTGAAGTTTGAAGCACAGGTATAAACGTTAACCCTAATGCGAATCTTTATTGCAGCAGTTCTTTGGTTCCTGCTTTTTGCTGTTTCATGGCCGTTAGCCCTGGCGGTTATTTTTCTGTTCCCGGTAATCTGGTTATTGCTGCTGCCGTTCCGGTTAATTGGCTTTGCAGTCGGGTTGTCGTTTAGCGTGGTTAAAGAAATCGTGTTGTTTCCTTTTCGGCTGGGGTCGGCCCTGTTCCGGTAGTCTACTTCACGCGTATATCCAAAGAAACAGAAATGGTGTTATCCGTTCTGTTTTTATCCCAGATTTTAAGTTCAACGTGATAAGTTTCTCCGGAGACCATCGGTTCGCCTACAGTTATGGTGCCGCGCAATACCGAGGCATCTTCGGCTGAGTATCCAATATTACTTTCGAACATATCGGCTTCCCCGATAACCTGGTTGCCGTTTTTATCGGTAACATAAAGGCTCATGCCGGGGTAGGCCTTATCGTTAACCAGCATGTAGTTTTCAATGCCCTGTACAACGATGGCCACCTGGCTGTTTAACTCAACTTCGCTTGACCCTTTCGGGAGATTGTCTGAATCAACGAAGTAAACCTCTGAAACATTGAACCCATTGTAGGAGTACGAGAGGCCGGTGGTCAGGTCTTTTTTGGTGCCAGCGCTGAACGAGCAGGCAGTAAGTATAAAGGCGGTGATGGTAATGATGGGAAATAAGACTTTCATAGGTGTAGGATTTAAGCACCTAATTTATCTTATAATTTTTAGAGTTTAGCCAACTGTCAATTTTAAGTTACCAAGCAAGATTTAAAGTCATGTCACAAGTATTTTGATATAAGTTCCTGCTATTTAGCGATTAATTATGCAACAGAACGCCACAATATTCCTTTAAAACGGCTGATATGGAGGTTTTCGGGATAGTTATCTAATATGTATGCTGGAAATCCTGCCCCTATGAAGAAACTCATGGCCAGGCAATCACCAGATTTAAAGATTCTGCTGGTTGCTCTCGTGTATTACCTTACTGCCGAACTGGGTTATTTCCTTTCTTTTGGCGATTCTGGTGTGCTTCCGCTATGGCCTCCGGCCGGCATCGGGCTGGCCTTGGTGGTATTGCTTGGGCGAAAGGTTTGGCCCGGCATTGCCATGGGCTCACTTGTTATCGCAGTAAGAAGTTTCTGGCATAACACCATTGAGTCGGTGGAAGTGCTTATTGCGGTTTCTGCGGCAATTGCAGCTGCACGGGTACTGGAACCGCTGGCTGGCGAATTCCTGTTAAGCCGGTGGGTTAAAAAGGCTAACCCGTTCTCCACTACGTTGCATGCTTTTCAGTTTGTACTGATTGTCTTTGTTATTTCGTTTATCAGTTCCTCTCTAATTGTGCTTAGCCTTAACCTGGCATCGGTTTTACAAGTTGAAACACTGACCACCCGGTTTTTTGAATTCTGGCTTAGCAATGTTACGGGCATGGTGCTGTTTGCCCCGCTCCTGATTTCAATGGCACAGCCAGAAAATGTAAAATTCAGTTTCTATAAACTTGGCGAATTGGCCCTGCTTGTTGTGTGCGCTGTATTTGCCTGGTTTCTGTTGTCGGTTGATTCCATCAGCCAGGTAGCCCAGTTTGCCTATCCGTTTGTTGTTATTCCTTTTTTGTTATGGCTGGCATTTCGGTTTCATACATTCATTTCAACCGTGGCGCTGGTGGTGGTAGCCATTACGGTATTTTATGTTACAGGCAATAACACGGGTCCGTTTATTATGGAGGGTCCGGCAGGTAATTCCATTTTTCTCGTTCAGGTTTATGTTGGCGTAATCAGCCTCTCGGCCCTGGTACTTTCTTCGGCAGTTAATGAACGCCAGCAGGCACAAAATGAGTTAAAGAAGTTTAATGAAAACCTTGAATCCATGGTGGCCGATCGGACAAAAGCGTTGCAGCAGGAAATTAATGCCCGCCAGGAGGCCCAGGTAAGCTTACAACAAACAAACACCGAACTGACAAAACGAAATACAGAACTCGACAATTTTGTGTACAGCGTTTCGCATGATTTGCGGGCCCCTATTTCGTCCATTCTTGGACTAATAAACCTGGCAAAGAAAGATAAACCCGGAAATGCCGTAATGTACCTGGACATGGTTGAAAAGAGCGCCAGGCAACAGGATTATTTTATTCGCGAGATTCTTGATCAATCGCGGAATGCCCGGCTTGAGGTTAAACGCGAACCTGTTCAGTTAACCGGTTTAATTGAAGAAACTTTTGATCAACTTAGTCATGCTAACCTGAAGGGAGCACAGGTTGAAAAAATTGTAGCGATCGATCAGTCAGAAGATTTTTATTGTGATAAATGGCGGCTAAAGATTATTCTTAACAACCTTATTTCCAATGCCATACGGTATAAAAACGGAAGGGAGCCGGTTATCCGGGTAACAGGCACGGTGCAGGATAAGAAAGTTCAGATTCGGATTGAAGACAACGGAAGAGGAATAAGCAAGGAGCACCTGCCAAACCTGGGTAAAATGTTTTACCGGGCCACGGATGAAGGAGCGGGTTCGGGGCTTGGCCTTTATATCGTTAAAGAAACACTGGCCAAACTGAACGGTACAATGTCGATTGATTCGACCGAAGGCGAGGGGACGACAATTACAGTGGAGATACCGGAAGTTGCCATGCCAGCATACTAAGGTTAGTAAAATCAACAAGCGAAGAGAGAAATTCGATTATTTCTTTCTGTATCTGCGGGTTGGCACCGGATGCCAGAGCCACCGAAATAATCAACCCGATTGTGGCATACAGTAAATCGCGGCCGATAAGGCCAAGTGCTTTGCGCTTGTGTTTCATTCCTTTTTTCTTCCGGGCTATACTTACGGCAATTTCACGGCCGCCAAT
>JAGUUF010000355.1 GCA_020063545.1 Cytophagales bacterium | reverse complement strand
CCTGCAGTTGTTATCTTTGCACTATGTGGAAAATTATGCTGCCGGTTTTGCTTATTGGTTGCAGCCTGGATCTCCAGGCTCAATCATCTTCGGGTTTGCCCAAAAAGAAAAGTAAGCCTTCTGCCGCAGAAACCCAGGGTCAGCCAAGCTCTTTGCAACCCTATTATCCAACTAAAAACTACGAACCCGAAAAGAAAAAGGATAAAAAATCGGGTGAAGTAACCTACGATGCCCGCGACAAGTTCTATGACCGCATGGAGCAAATCGCCCGGCAGGAACGCAAGAACGAAAAGGAAATGCAAAAGCCGCAGTATTCCGATCCATCATACTTTGGCCATAAGCGCCCGCCAAAAAAGCGCCCGCCCGAGAAAATGAAGTTCTGTAAGGTGTGCGGCATCCGCCACTAACCCGGTAGGTTAACCCGTAAGCATTTGTTTAGCTTTCAGCGGCAGTAAGGCATTGTAAAAATTTGAAGTTCCGGGCCACAACTAAACTTTGCGCAAGAGCCTTGCAAACAGAGTTATCCCATCTTGTACTTCGGGTCTAAGGCAGTATGTTTTGCGCTATCGTATTTTTTAATTGCCCGTTGTAACTTGGGCAAATGAACCTCGCCTCGCGCATTGAGCACACCAACCTGTCGCCAACCCTTACCATTGCTGATATTGATAAACTGGTTGAGGAGGCCCGCCAGTTTGGTTTCTTCGGCATTTGTGTTCCACCGTTTTGGGTAAAGCGTGCCCAACGCGAAATCGGGAACGATGCGATTACCCTGGTAACCGTTGCCGGTTTCCCGCTGGGCTACAACATGACGGAAACAAAACTGGACGAAATAAAGCGCGCAATCGATAACGGGGCCGATGAGGTGGATGTGGTGTGGAACATCACCGCCTTCAAAACCGGGATACCCTGGACGAAAATTGAACTGGCGAAGTGCGCCAAAGCCCTGCATGATCAACACAAAATCATGAAGGTTATCATTGAAACCGCGTATCTTTCTGATGAAGAAATTGTAAAGGCCTGTAAGTTATGTGCCGATGCCGGGGCAGATTTTGTAAAAACATCTACCGGATTTGCTCCTGCCGGTGCAAAAGTGGAACATATAAAACTGATGAGAACTGTTTTGTCTGCTGAGGTCGGCATTAAAGCATCGGGAGGAATTAAAACGGGCGAGCAGGCCCGGCAACTAATCGAAGCCGGGGCCGACCGGCTGGGAACGTCATCAGGAATCAGCATTGTACAATCACGATAAATCCCCACAACCCATGAGTGAATTTTTATCGGTCATTTTTCCGGAAGAATCGGCCATTCCGAAGCAGCACACCACTACTTACCTGGAACAACGCGAGTACCTGATTAATGGAGAGTTGAAAACCTGGGATGGCCCGCTTAACCCGGTAGTAAGCCCGGTTTACGTTAAAACCACTGGTGGAACACTTGAACAGAAAATTATAGGCAAAACTCCTTTGCTTACTGCGGCCGAAGCGCTCAAGGCGCTCGATGCGGCTGTCAATGCCTATCAGCTCGGTCATGGTGTGTGGCCTGCTATGGCCGTGGGGGAACGCATTGCACACGTAGAAAAATTTCTGGCGCGGATGCGCGAAACCCGAAGTGAAGTGGTAAAACTGCTGATGTGGGAAATTGGCAAATCACTGAAAGATTCTGAAAAGGAGTTTGACCGCACCTGCGATTACATTGTGGATACCATTAAAGCGGTAAAAGATCTGGACCGGAACTCGGCAAAACTGGTAGAGGAACAGGGATTTATGGCGCAAATCAGGCGGGTGCCGCTGGGTGTGGCGCTGTGCATGGGGCCGTTTAACTATCCGCTTAATGAAACCTTCAGCACCTTAATCCCTGCACTTATTATGGGCAACACCGTAGTGTTTAAACCCGCCAAGTACGGGGTATTGCTAATTCGGCCGATGCTCGAAGCATTTCGCGACAGTTTTCCGCCTGGCGTTATCAACATTATTTACGGCAAAGGCCGCGAAACCGTAGGTGCGCTGATGGAAACCGGGAAGATTGATGTATTTGCTTTTATCGGAACACACAAGGGTGCCAACGAATTAAAAAAGTTGCACCCCAAACCCCACCGGTTAAAAGCAATACTCGGGTTGGATGCCAAAAATCCGGCTATCGTGTTACCCGATGCTGACCTTACCGTTGCGGTAAGTGAGTGCATCACCGGTTCGCTGTCGTTTAACGGACAGCGATGCACGGCTTTGAAAATCCTGTTCGTCCACAAAAAAATCATAAACGAATTCCTTATTCGCTTTAACGAGGCTGTAAAAAAACTTAAGCCGGGCATGCCGTGGGATGACGGGGTGGGGCTGACGCCACTGCCTGAGCCCGGCAAAACCGAATACCTTAAAGGATTGGTGGAGGATGCCAAGCAGCACGGTGCACGGGTGCTCAATGAAAATGGCGGGCAGGTAGCTTACTCATTTTTCTATCCGGCTGTATTATTTCCGGTAAATGAAAAGATGCGGCTATACTCCGAAGAGCAATTTGGCCCGGTAATACCGGTGGTGCCTTTCGAAAAAGAAGAAGAAGCCATTCAGTATGTGGTAAACTCCAACTTCGGCCAACAGGTAAGCATTTTTGGCAACAACAGTAAAACCATTGCCCGTTTTATTGATGCCTTCAACAACCAGGTGGGGCGCATAAACCTCAACACCCAGTCGCAGCGCGGGCCCGATACGTTCCCGTTTAACGGACGGAAAGATTCGGCAGAGGGAACACTTTCGGTTGCCGATGCCTTACGGGTTTTTTCCATCCGAACGGTAGTGGCCACTAAGGCCGTTGATGCCAACAAGCAGATCCTTGCCACTATTATTAAAAACCGCGAATCGGCCTTTCTCAGTACGGACTACATCATGTAAGCATGAAGCATGTTAATATTGTGGTGGCGGGCAAGGTTCAGGGGGTTTTCTTCCGGGCATCTGCATGTGAGGTGGCCAAACGGTTAAGAATAACAGGTATTGTCAGGAATGAGCCTGACGGCACGGTTTATATCGAGGCGGAGGGCGATGAAACGCAACTTGAAAAATTTATCGCCTGGTGCACAAAGGGTCCTCCGCGTGCCCATGTTGCGCGGGTAGAAACTTCTGAAGCCGGCCTGAAGAACTTTACATCATTTGAAATTACCCGCTAACCGTGAACGTTCGTGTTAAATTCTTGGGTGGAGCTGAAAGTGTAACCGGCTCGCGTTACCTGGTGGAAGCTGGTGACTTCCGATTTTTGTTTGATTGCGGCCTGTTCCAGGGACTTAAGGATTTGCGCCTGCGCAACTGGGAGGAGTTTCCGGTAAACCCGGCAACCATTCATTGCGTGGTTATCAGCCATGCGCACATCGATCACACGGGCTATCTACCAAAACTGGTTAAAGAAGGATTTAGCGGGCCCATTTACTGCACCCATCCCACGGCCGACCTCATGGAAATAATGTTAGTTGACTCGGCCAAATTGCAGGAGGAGGAAACAGAATATGCGCGCCAGAAAGGATACTCCCGCCATGAATTGCCGAAACCGTTGTACACCGAAGAAGATGCACAGGCTGTATTTCCGTTGCTCAAATCATTTTCCTACAATGAACGGGTGAAAATCGGCAACCGCGTTGAACTTATTTTTCACGATGCCGGGCATTTATTGGGTTCGGCCATCACCGAAATCTTTATTAAAGGAGATGAGCAGCAAAAGAAGATTGTTTTTTCAGGTGACCTGGGACGGTATCAAACCGAAATGCTTCACGCGCCTGCCACCATCGAACAGGCTGATGTGTTGTTTGTTGAATCTACCTACGGTAACAAAGACAACCCCGATATTGACCCGAAAGTTGACCTGTCGCGCATAGCTAATGAAACCTTTCAACGTGGGGGTGTGTTGTTGATACCGGCTTTTGCCGTAGGCCGTACGCAGGGCCTGCTATACCACCTGCGCCAGTTGATGAAAGAAAAGCAAATTCCGGATGTGCCGGTGTATATCGACAGCCCGATGGCTATTTCATCCACGTACCTGTTTTTTAAGCATCCTAAATTCCTGAAGGAAACCTTCAACCTGAAGGAATTTGTAAAGGAAGTGGAAACAAACATGCTGGTGTTTGTCCGATCGAATGAACATTCAAAATCCCTCAATGCAATTAAGCAGCGTGCCATTATCATATCGTCAAGCGGTATGATGACAGGCGGGCGTGTACTCCATCACCTTTATCACCGGCTGCGAAGAAAGGAAGATACGGTTTTGATTGCCGGTTTCCAGGCCGAAGGAACCCGTGGCCGGAAATTGCTTGACGGGGAGAAAACCATAAAGATTTTCGGAGAGCAGGTGCCGGTTGAATGCAAAATTGAATACATCAGTTCGATGAGCGGCCATGCCGATATGCCTGAACTCTTTCGCTGGTTGAGCGGATTCAAGGATAAGCCGAAAATTACCTTCACCGTGCATGGCGAAGGAACCGACCTGCAGGCCTATGCGCAAAACATCCGCAGCCGGTTAGGATGGAATGTTCGCGTACCGCAATACCTGGAGAGTTATCAGGTATTCGAAAACATTTAACGGGCCTTATGTTTTACGTATAATTATTATACTTTTGTCGTATAACATCTTTTTATGGACTCGAAAATCACCTTGAGTTTTGACCGCGAAGTAATCCGAAGAATGAAGCGGTTTGCCGATGCCAATAATATAAGTTTGTCCAGGCTCACAGAATTTCTTTATAAAAAGATAACCAGCGGTAACTATCGTGACCTGGAAGAGCTGCCCATTGCAGACTGGGTTCAGCAGGTAGCGGAAGGCCCGGTTGAGTACCGAAACAGCAAGCGTGGACGTAAAGCCATAAAATCTGAGTTTTTTGAATCGAAGAAATGAATGTTTTCCTTGATGCCAACATCCTTGTTTCTGTGCTTAATCGGGAGTACCCGTTATATGAGTACAGTGCGCGTGTACTGAGCTTAGCCGGCTCCTCCCGATATAAACTCTACACTTCCCCGTTGTGCCTTGCAATTGCCTGTTACTTCTCAGAAAAGAAGAGCGGGCCAACGTTAGCAAAGCGGAAAGTTTCGGTTCTTTCCCAAAAAATTAACATTGCTGCTATGGATGAGGAAATTGTTCGAAAAGCAGCAACCAATAAAACCATTCATGATTTTGAAGATGGTTTAGAGTACTATGCTGCACAAAAAGCAAAATGTCGGTATATTGTTACAGAAGATGTTCGTGATTATTTCTTTTCGGAAATTGAAGTACTTACTGCTGAACAATTCTTAAAAAGCAAAGTACTCTAATCAGGCGCTTCGGGTTATGCCTTTTTGCGGATGAATTTTTACTTCAAAAAATTCGGCCGCGATTACAGTCAGCCGTTCACCGATAAAGCGGGCTTCCGCTTCCTGCGGATAGAATACGGTAAGTTCCAGCACGCCCATCAGGAAATTTTTACGCTGGCATAATGCTTTTACCCATTTTTTAAACTCAGTTTCCCACTCATGTTGATAACGAATAAAGGGCTCCTCACCGCTGAAGATAAATGCCAGTTGATTGTCGCTGTAATAACGGTACCGGAAAATACCCGCCAGTACAATATAAAAATCATGGAGCCGTGTATAATTATCAGCATGGTGCTGCTGGATGCGCTGCACGGTTTCGTCAACAATGCCCAGGGGGTTGTGCTGCAGCAGGTATTGCACTTTTACAAAATCAACCAGGTAGGCAAGCAACTTTTTTTCAAGCGATAGTTGTGCTTCTTCCAGAACGTAGTTCTTATCCTGCGGAAAAAATTTGCGAAGCACCGGCTTAAAGGTTTTACAAAGATAGAAAACCTTTTATAATCAGGCGAAGCCGGCAGCCGCAGCGCAGGCTAGGTTCCAAAACTTTCGGCTTTGGCGCGGTTCAGGTACGTTTCAAATTCAATCGGGGCATCGGCACTGTCCAGCAGGCAACCCTCCGGAATGGGCGGATAGATTTCGGCATACGTTTTCACCATGTTCATAAATACCCTGCGGTAAACATGGGTGCGGTTTATTTCTTCCGGTTTGCTTAGTCCTGCACATGAAAGCAGTTCAACAAAGCTTCCTACGGTGTTTTTATGGTAGTTGGCCACGCGTTGCTTTTTATCTTCAACCACTAACCCTTTGGCAAAATACGGGTCTTGCGTAGCCACACCGGTAGGGCAGGTATTTTTGTTGCACTCCAGCGCTTGTATGCAGCCCAGGGCCATCATCATGGCGCGTGCACAGTTGGTGAAATCGGCCCCGAGCGCCATAGCCCGCACAATGTGAAAGCCGGTAAGAATTTTTCCGGAGCAATCAATTTTTATGTGTTCGCGAATGCCGAACCCGCGCAGGGCATCATCCACAAAAGCAATGGCGTCAAGCAGGGGCATACCTACAAAGTTTGAGAACTCCGGGGGTGCTGCACCGGTGCCGCCCTCACCACCATCAACGGTAATAAAATCGGGGTAGGTATCCAGTTGCACCATGGCTTTGCAGATGCCGAGAAATTCACTCTTCCTTCCAATACACAGTTTAAAGCCTATGGGTTTTCCTTCGGAAAGATCGCGGAGTTGTTTTACAAACTGGATAAGGCCGATGGGTGTGTTGAATGCGCTATGGTAGGGCGGTGAAAACACGGTAGTGCCCGGCTTTACCCCGCGGATGGCGGCAATCTCGGGTGTGTTCTTCTTTGCGGGTAAAATTCCGCCATGCCCCGGCTTTGCGCCCTGCGACAGTTTTATTTCGATCATTTTTACTTCGGGCCGAAGGGCATTTTTCCGGAAGGCTTCCGGTGAGAAATTTCCGTTCTCATCGCGCGCCCCAAAATAACCTGTTCCGATTTGCCAAATGATGTCACCCCCGTATTTCAGGTGGTGCGGGCTTATTCCGCCTTCGCCCGTATTGTGGGCAAACCCACCGATTTTAGCCCCGGCATTCAGTGCCTCAACCGCGTTGCCGCTAAGCGATCCGAAGCTCATGGCTGAAATATTCATTACGCTGGCATCGTAAGGTTGTTTGCAGTCTTTGTTACCCACCCGCACGCGCGGGTTGTGATCAATTTTGTTATGGTCGAGCGGGCATACGGAGTGGGTCATCCATTCGTAACCTTCGGCATATACGTTTAACTGTGTACCGAAGGGGATGGTGTCAATTTGTTTCTTGGCGCGCTGGTAAATAACCGATCGCTCAATGCGGTTAATGGGTGCGCCATCGGTATCCGACTCAACAAAATATTGCTGGATCTTCGGGCGCATGTCTTCAAATACATACCGCAACCTGCCCAGGATGGGGAAGTTGCGCCTGATGGCCTGCCGTTTTTGAATCATATCGGCAATGCCCATGTAAATCAGCGGCCCGACTATCACGAACAACAGGAGCACATCAATCCAGAAGTAGCTCCATACCAGTAATAAAAGCGTGATAAGAATGCTGGAAATGATGAATAGCTTTCTCATAGACGTGAGGGTAAGGCTAACAAGTTATGGGGTACGGGTGAAACCTACAAGCAGTTTTTAGTTGTACCGGATAAACGATGGCTTTTTTACGAACCCTGAACTGTATTTTACCTGCAGGTTGGACGATAAGGTAACCCGGAAGTGCGACAAGTCTTCGGTAACTACCGGAAAGTAGTACAGGCGAAGTTCAATGGTGCCGAAAACAAGGTTTTCATTACGGGTGCGCAAGCCGGTTCCCAAACCAAAATACGCCTGTTGCCGAAACAGGTTTTGGCGCTGCGGGGCAATCATAGCCATATCGGCAAACAGCATGGGGGCAAACCGAAAACCCAGAATGGTGAGGGGTGTAAACAGAACACTTTCGGCATGAATGCCGATGCGTTTATTGCCCAACAGGCTGTCGGCATTGAAACGCCTGAGCCCGAATTCGCTGTTGATGCGCAACGGCAATACGATGGTTTGATTCAGAATAGTGGAGTATGTAATGGATACCGAATGCCGAAGCTTAAACCGGTTCATATCTATGATGCGGCTGAACAGTGAAGCATTTGCCAGCAACACAACATCCTCAACTTGCTTGTTGAAGTAAAACCCTCCGGCACTAAGCGTAAACGAATTGAAGTCGCCATTTTTCCGTACAAGCGATTTTACCAGTTCGGCACCCAGGTAGGGGCGGTCGCGGCCCAGTTGTTTTACCGAGCCGGCCAATAAAGTTAACTGCTGCCCGTAAGGAACGTCTTCGGTTCGCCCGAAACCGTAGATGTACCGGGTTTTGTAAAAGTTCTGGTTGAAAAATGAGACTTCACCCAGTACGAATGACTGGTTGTTGTATAACGGGTTGGTTTGTTCAACCGATTGCTGCGGCTGTTTTGTGAAGCGCTGATGAAATGACCGTATGGCAACAAAGTGGCGGTTCCGGTTCTTTGTGCGGTTTTTTACGCCAATGTTGTAACCAACCCACAGGTCGCGGATGCCGTATTGGTAATTCCGGAAGTCAGCTTCGGTTTTATTGAAAACATTTACCGACCAGTTATGGCTAAACTCAACCCCACCGGCCATGCGGGTGTAAGGCGAAACCAGCGGCCTGTCCAGTCGGAGAAACAACGCGTTTTCATTTTCAAGCCCCAGGCTGGCGCCATTGTTCAGCTCGGTGTACGATGCGGTAGCATTGATAAACGTACCGGCAACACTGTTCTTGGCGTACAAAATTTGCGTTCCAATGGTGGGGTCGCGGTCGGCATCGTACAAGGCATTTACTTCAATGCGCTGCCCCATGCCGGCAAGGTTGGCATCGTACAAGCCAACGCGATACCGGTCGGTGGATGATGGTGTGAAACTGCCGCCCAGGCTAAATACATCGCGCGTAATTACAATCACGTCAACCGAATCACGGCTTCTTCGCACGGGCCGCACCAGGATAGTGGCATCAAGGATAAAGTCCAGGTCGCGCAGGTGCCGTTCATTGTCGGCAAGTTTGTACGGATCGAGCGGCTTTTTTTCTTTAAAAAACAGATTGTCTTTAATTACCTGAACGCGCGTGTTGGTATGCAGGCTGTTGGCGATACGGGTTACATCGTTAACAATTTTTCGTTTAGCCGTGTCATAAATACTCCGTTCAAAGCCGATTTTCTGTACGATTATTTTCCGGATGATCCGGCCCTGGTAGGGCATAAAAGCCTGTTCGCTTTTCTGATTAATGGTGGTGTCGGCTTCGCTGGTGGTGATGCTTCGGATTATTTTGCGGGAGATTTTTTTTTCGGCAAGGCCGTTTTTGCCCGCTGGGTTCTGGGCCATGCTGCAGAAGCCGGCAAGTGTCAATACAAGATGAAAAAGGAATAACCCGCGCATACACGTTGTGCAAGCTGCAAATTAAACCTTGAACGGTAAGACGTACACTACCGGGCTGCTGCTTCGCTTAGCAGGTTGCCGTAAAAAACCGCGTTGGTAAAAATTTTAGTGGTACCAAACCAGAATGCCCTGAAGGCCAGGTTATCGGTAAAACCGATTACGCGGCCGCGCCCCATGGCCGAAATACCTGCCATGGAACTGTTTTTAAGTTTTGCATAGTTCGGGTTGGAAATATACCCGCTGAGTAAGGGCGATGAACCGTAAACAATGGGGTTGCCATACGGATTTTTTGATTTTTCCATGAACAGGTTATTGTCTTTGAACACGGGGATTTTTGAGCTGGTGTAGCCGTACAACAACGGATTGGTCAGGTCGGCCGTGGTTTCAAAAATTGCCCCCGGGCTTTGCTGTGCCCCGCGGTACTCTTCGATATCGGCATAGGCACGGGGTTGTTCGGCTTTTTTATCGGCAGCCGGTTCGTCCTTTTTCATTTCAAATTTGCCGAGGCCTGCGGTGGTAAGCCAGTTCAGGGCGGCATCAAACCCGATAACCACGCCTCCATTCTGCACCCAGGTCTTCAGCCGTTCTTTCGTTGCATCGGTAATTCCCGAGTAGTTCCCGGACGGGAAAATAATGGTGTTGTAGCGGCTAATGTTTGTCCGGTTCAATACATCAATCGGTATAGCTGATACCGGCATGTGCATGCGGGTATCCATCAGGTGCCACAGTTCACCGGCATCATTGGGGTTTACCCCTTCGCCCAGCAGCAGGGCAATTTCCGGCTTGCGCAACACCTGGAACGTGCCACTTCCAAGACTTACCCCTTTATAATTGAGACCGGTGTTAAACGAATACACATCAATTCCATCTTTCTCGATGATTTCCCTGATGTAATACTGTAGCTGGTCGGCCACTTTGCCCTGGTCGGCCACGGTTACAAGCAAAGAGCCGCGCTCAAACTTTTTGCCTGACGGATGATAGAACGGGTCGGTGGCCACCTTTACCCGTATGCCGTTTTGAAGCAGCCGGTTAACGGCACGTGGGGTATAGTACCCGTATGATTCGAACACATAGGCGTATTGCGAAACCTCGCCCACCAGTTTACCAACAGGCATTTTCAATTCCGTAATCTTTTGGCCTGTAGCGGGAGCAACTTTCAGCTCTTCGTAGTCAAGTCCAAAGGCAAGGGGCAGTGTCCAGGTTGAGATGTCATAAAAAATACTGTCTTTAAACTGTGTGCGCTTTTCAGTCATGCCCTTAATGAGTTTGTACTGGGGCTGGTTAAGCGGAACAACAAAACTGGATTCGGCATCAAAGTTTTTTCCGTTGATGGTTTGGGTTGAAGGCAACGCAAACACCTCAATCTGCTGGCGCAGCATAATTTCGGCCAGGTGATACGCCCGTGCCTTGTCTTTTGATCCGAATACGATTGCCTTTACCGGATCTTTGGCTGCATCTGCCACTGCGTTTTTGAAAAACTCGCGCTGGTGGTTTAATAAATCTTCCCGTAAGGCATTTACCGCTTTTAAGGTGCTGAGCGCGGTGGTAAACTGGTTACGCACCGTAAACGGAAAATGCAGCACACCGTTTACGCTTTCCTGGGCATGCCCGCGCGAGCTTGCCTGTTCGAACAAGATGCCGATGGCCCCCTGGACATCAGGAAACGTGGAGCCCTTGCCATAGTAAAAATCATCGTAACCTTCCTGCGTGTAGTAAAACGAGCCGATGTTATCAAGCGCTTTGGCGTGGAACTCACCGATTTTGCGGGTAAGCTCCTGATTTTTTTCAGGTGTAAGCGGATGTACCCGCGAAGGCACACCGGGCTGAAAGAAGAAGGTGGCGTTGGTTCCCATTTCGTGGTGGTCGGTGAGCACGTTTGGTTTCCACTGGTGAAACTTCTTAATGCGTGCCTGCGATTCGGGTTGCTGCGCTACCAGCCAGTCGCGGTTCAGGTCGAACCAGTAATGGTTGGTTCTGCCTCCCGGCCAGGGTTCGTTATGTTCCATGTCGGCCGGGTCGGGCGAAACGGATTTGCTTTTGCGTGAGTTTACCCAACTGCTGAAGCGATGCAGGCCATCGGGGTTAAAACTGGGATCGAACAGGATGATGGTGTTGGCCAGGTAGTCTTCAATTTCTTTGCCTTCGGCAGCTGCCAGGTGGTAAGCCACCAGCAACGCGGCATTGCTGCCGCTTGCTTCATTGCCGTGAATGCTGAACCCCATGTAAAACACGGCAGGCATTGATTTTACATCGAGGCTTGCTGAGCGGGCAGGGTCGGTAAGCTGCAGGTGCTGGCTGCGCAGCGTTTCGATGTTCTGATGATTCTTTGGGCTGGTAATGGTAAGCAGCAACAACGGCCTTCCTTCGTGGGTGTGGCCCGTAATTTCAAGCGTAAACCGGTCGGATGCGTTGTCGAGGGCATACATGTAATTCACCAGCCGGTCGTGGCTGATGTGCCATTCACCTACCTCGTGCCCGATGACCGATTGGGGGGTTGGTATGGCCGGGTTGTAGGTAACGCCTTCGGGCAGGTAATAGGATAACGCAGGCTGGGCCTGTGCGAAGTTGATGGATAAGCAAAGCAGAAGGAATGGGCGCAGCAGTTTCATAAGACTTCGGGTTAAAATCAAATAGAAATATTAACTAAGTATTAAACAAGCAGATAGGTATTTTTTATGCGAGTGGTTATTTAAGCGGTGTTACTTTTTTGTAAACAAAATGTGGAAAGAATTAAAGGTGCAGTAAACTCATATGACTGCCAAACGGATATTTTTGAAGGCTTTTTTAAAACTAACTAAATCCATTCATATGAGGAGAATTCTACTATTCGCAGCCTTGGCGCTGTTGGCCCATGCCGGGGCAATGGGGCAGGGGGTAACAACGGCTTCGATGACCGGTGTAATTAAAGACACGAAAGGCGAAGTGATTCCTGGCGCCAACGTGGTGGCCGTTCACAAGCCTTCGGGCACACAATACGGTGCTGCCACCCGTGCAGACGGGTATTATAACTTTCCCGCCATGCGTGTTGGCGGGCCATACACGGTAACGGTAACATTTGTAGGGTACAAAGAACAAAAAGAAGAAAACGTGTACCTGCAACTTGGCCAAACGCTGGTGCTCAGCTTTGTGTTGCTGGATGAGGCGACTGAACTTTCAGAAGTTGTGGTAACGGCAACAAAGGATCCGGTACTCAACTCCGATAAAATCGGGGCATCATCAAACTTTAACACCAGCGATATTCAGCGCCTTCCTTCAATTGGCCGCGATTTTCGCGACATTACACGGTTAACCCCACAGGCGGGTGGAAGTGCCTTTTCGTTTGGTGGCCGGAGCAACTTGTATAATAACCTTACTATTGATGGCGCTACGGTAAATAATGTGTTTGGTCTTAACCCGCTTCCGGCCGGGCAATCCAACACAACTCCGTTCAGCCTTGATGCCATCCAGGAAATGACCGTTTCGCTTTCTCCATACGATGTGCGCCAGGGTAACTTTACCGGTGCGGGCATCAGCGCGGTAACCCGTAGCGGTACGAACGACTATTCCGGTTCGGTTTACTATTTCTTCCGTAACGAAGGCATGGCCGGCAAGAAAGTGGATGGCCAGGAAATTGCCGTTCCGAATTTCAAGTACCAGAACTACGGTGTGCGGATAGGCGGCCCTATTATTAAAGACAAAGCCTTTTTCTTTGCCAATATTGAATGGGAGAAGCGCACCGATCCTTTCTTTACTAACCCTGTCAGGGCAAACAGCAGCGAATCCACAGTAGGCAAAACACAAGGAACCGATGATAACGATCCGGAAACCGGTTTAGCGGGCCTGCGCCAGTTTCTGATAGATAACTACGGGTATGACCCTGGCGTATATAAAAACTTTGATCGCGAGACGAACAGTTTGCGTTATGTAGTTCGATTCGATTACAACCTGAGTAAGAACCATAAATTGACTATTCGCGGTAACGCTACCAACGCCTTCCAGGATCAGCCCCCGAGTGCCTCGGGCGGTTTTGTTGGCGGCCCTCCGGGAGGCCGGGGTAACAGCAATAACGTGCTGTCATTTTCATCTTCGTACTACCGGATAAATAACAATCAGTATTCTGTAACAGCCGAACTCAACTCCATGTTTGGCGAAGGAAAGTTTTCGAACAACCTGGTAGTTGGCTACAGTGCGTTCCGCGATTTCCGCGAGAATGCGGGGGGCAACCCGGTACCCGATTTTCCGCTGGTTGATATCATCGGGCCGAACGGTCAAAACATGACCTCCTTCGGGCCTGACCCGTTTACCAAGAATAACCTGCTTAACCAGGATGTTATCCAGATTAACGACAACTTTTCTATATATAAAAAGAACCACGTTATTACCGTGGGTACAGCCAACGAACTGTACAAGTTTAAAAACCGGTTTACGGCCATCGTAAACGGTGTGTACCGATACAATAGCCTTGCCGATTTCTATGCCGATGCCAACCCGGCAACAACGGCTACAGCCCGTCCTTCGCAATACACGATTCAATACATTGCCGTTCCGGGCGGGGCTGACGCTTCTGCTGTTGAATGGTCAGCCCTTCAACTTGGATTCTTTGTGCAGGATGAATACACCGGAATAAATAAGGTTAAAATAACAGGTGGTCTTAGGGTTGATATTCCCACCTACCTTACCGACCTGCCGGTTAACAATTATGTAAACCGACTTGATTTTAATGGTGAACAGTTGCGCGTAGGTGGCTGGCCCGAAGTACGTCCGCTGTGGTCACCGCGCGTGGGTATTAACTGGGATGTTAAAGGCGATCGGTCTACCCAGGTGCGCGGAGGTACAGGCGTGCTTACCGGAAGGGTGCCATTTGTTTGGCTTTCCAATGCTGTCAGCAACAACGGATTGTATTTCGGTCAGTTCAACTCCACCAACGTTCCGTTTGATGTAACCGGTGATGGATTCCCGTATAATTTCTCCACCACTCCGTATGTTGCATCAACCGAACAGTTTGCTGACCTGAATGCCGGCATGCCCGCCCTGATTACCAACCCGCTCGACCGGAATTTTGGAAGGCCTTCGGTAGTGGCCGGTATCAACACCCTGGCAAAGAATTTCCGCTTCCCGCAGGTATGGCGAAGCAACGTGGCCATCGATCAGAAATTACCTTTCGGTATTGTAGGATCACTTGAATTTATCTTAACTAAAGATATTAACGCGGTGTTCATCCGCGATGCCAACATAGCTCCGGCCGTAGCCAAACTGAATGGCGATGGCCGCCCGCTCTTTGGCGCGGTACCTGCCAACACTACATTTGACCGGGCTATTATTGCCAACGACAGACGCGTGCAGGGCGATGTGAGTCAGGCACTCGTGCTCGATAACACCAATAAGGGTCATCAGTGGAGTGTAACTACGCAATTCAGAAAGCGCTTCAGCCGGGATTTCGAACTTTCCCTGGCATACACCTATACCGATGCGCGTGAACTTAACCCGCAGAGTGCCTCAACAGCCGGTAGTATTTTCAGTTCACAAGCCCATGTTAACGGGCCCAACAACCCCGAGTTGTCGTATGCCGGAACGCTCACCCCTCACCGTGTGATTGCCTACGGCTCATACCGGAAAGAATATGCACAACACTTTGCTTCAACAATCGGGTTCAGCCTGGAGGCACGGTCAGGTAATAATTTCTCGTACACCTACCAGGGCGATCCGAACAGCGATGGTATTGCCGGCAATGACCTGATCTATATACCGCGCAACCAGTCCGAAATAGTGTTGAGCACCGGCAGCGCCAACGACACCCGCTCGCTGGATGAAATCTGGACCCAGCTTGATAATTACATCAAGCAGGATAAGTACCTGAACAGCCGCAGGGGGCAGTTTGCCGAGCGCAACGGTGCTATTGCTCCGTGGGTGAATTACCTCAGCTTGAATTTCCTCCAGGATTTTTACATCGATGCAGGCGGAAGAAGGCATACCCTCCAGGTTTCTGCTGTTGTTGAGAACTTCCTGAACATGCTTAACTCGGAGTGGGGGCTGATTAAAAACCCTGCCCGTACACAGCTTATCCGCTTCCTTGGATATGAGTCGCCTCACACCGCGGGTACTGTAACCACTCCGGTTGATGGTAACGGAAACCCGTGGACGGCAACAACCGGAAAACCGGTTTACACGTTCGATACCAATGCCGATGGCACCGCGCTGCGCGATTCATACATTCCGCTACAAACCGTTGGCGGAAGGTGGCAGTTACAGTTCGGTATCCGTTACATCTTTTAAGTATTACCGTTATGAAAACAGTTATGAGAAAATATATGAACCTGAAAACACTGGCTAAAGCCTGTGCCGTTTCAATAGCGGCTATTTGGGCCTGTGAAGATCCGGAATACATTACCCCGGTGCCTAATCCGCAACCCTCCGGTTTTTCGGCCAACTTTTTATTTGTGAATGTGGCGCCCGATGCCCCTTCGCTCGACATGTATGTTAACAACACAAAAACCGGGGCCAGTGCAGCATTTGGTGTTGGCCAGGCCGGGTATACCACGGTTAGCATTACTTCGGGAGGTGCCGGTGGGTTTACTGCCAATACAAACATCCGCGCAAAAGCTACTACCGGAACCATTGGAGGCGTACTTGGCTCAAGCGATGTTATTTACCGTGCCGGTAACAATAACGCGAATAACTTTGCCGCCATCAACGGAGCGCGCTACACGCTTTTTGCCCTGGATACCATTACAAGACCAAAGCCGTTACGTAAACTTAATGCCTCGAACTTTGGCGACACTACTTTTTTCAACCCGCTTACGGGTGGGTATATTTCGGTAGTTGAAAAAGCGGCCCTTTCTCCTGAACAACGGGCTAAAGTGGTACCTATCGGCACTGTTCCGTTAGGTGCGAGCGATCCGGGTGGGGTTCGGTTTTACCTCCTGCGCGATAACTACCCGGCATTTGCAGCGGGCAATGTTACACAATCAGCTATTCGGCTGGTGCAGGCATCGCCACGTAACTACACCGAACCGCTTAATGTGCGCCTGAATCCTGTTTCAACCGGGTCAATCATTTCATTGGGTACCAACGTGCCGTATATTCTGAGTTTTGCCAACCCCAATGGCACCGCAAACTTTAGTCCATCGGTTGGATCCAGAACAGCAACCGCAACGAGTACAAACTTTACGCTGCAAAACACCAACATTGCCGGTGTGCCTAACGATTATCGGGTAGAAGTTGCCAAAGATGCCGCCTTCACCCAGATAATCCATACCAGTGACCCGGTTCAGTTCCTGGTAGATAAGGTATATACCGTGGTTATCCGTGGCGTTGAGGGAGGCACCGGCAACCGTGCACTCGGTGCCACTGTTGTTCAACACAATTAATTCTGAAAAGTCATGAAGAGAATGATAAGAATCCATACCATCGCCACGGCCCTGGTTGTTACCGCCCTGGTTTTTATTGCCGGTTGTTCAGAGTTTGACCAGCCCGAGCCGGCCAGCGGGCCGACCATTGTGCAGGTGGCCTCTACGCACCCGGATTTGAATATCCTGTTTGCTGCGCTCAAGAAAACCGGGCTTGCCGGTTCGTATAACAATGTAAACTCCGGCAACTTTACCGTGTTTGCCCCGCACGACAGCGCCTTTACCGTGTTTTTCAGGACGGCATTAAACCAGCCGGCTCTGGACGAGATTGATGTAATTAACTACATCAACAACACCATGACGACAACGTCAACGGTTTCTATCGGAACGTTAACCACCCGGCTTAACTACCACATCTTCAGCAGCGAAGTTGCTGCCGCACAGATTACCGGAGGCCGGGTGTTTACCACCCAGCAAGGTGCACGGCTTTCTATTTCCAAGGTGGGCTCGCAGGTTTTGCTAAACGCCAATAACGCAGGTACAGGGGCAGGTAATGGTGCTAAAGTGATTGCCACCAACATTGATGCCTCCAACGGGATAATTCATACCATCAATAAGGTGTTGAACCCCATCACAACTGCCAGTGCTATGGCAAGCCTGGGCATTAGCATCAGCTATGCAACCAACCCGCCAACCACTACGCCTTCGCTGGCTGCGGCCGAAGCTGCTGCCGATGCCAATGGTGCTGATTTTGATGTACTCATTTATGCCATTATCAAAGGCGAGATGGCCACCGTGTTGCTGCCCAACACCACACCGCTTCCTGATTTCACCCTCTTTACCGCCAACGACAGCCGCTGGCTCGCTGCGCTCTCCGTTGCAACAGAAGCGGAAGCGATAGCCGCGCTGAAAGCCATGACGGCCACGGAAGTGGGCAACATGGTGAAGAACCAGGTAGTTGCCGGGCGGGTACTCTCAACCGATTTGAGTAACGGGCAAACAGTAAACACGCTGTTAACCGGCAAAACATTTACCATCAGTATTTCCGGCTCAACCATCACGTTAACGGATGGTGTCAATAATCCCGATGTTACAACCGCCAATATTTTAACCAATGCCGGTGTGCTTCATCGTATTGATGATGTGCTTAAATAGTATGTTGAGTATTCAGTTTAAAAAGAGGCCCCACCGGGCCTCTTTTTATTTTACCGGGCTTTCGCTAATTTCCGAATATGCTGCCGCGGTTTGTCAAGCGTATTCTGCCGGTAATCCTGGCGCTGGCCTCCTGTGGCAGGTTTGCCGATGGAAACGAAGCCCCTGCTGAAACCAACATAGACCTTGATGCCATCCGCGAACGCGGCTTTATCAATGCCCTGGTCGACAATAACTCGTACAGCTACTTCATTTACCGGGGCCGTTCCATGGGGTTTGAATATGAACTGCTGCGGCTGTTTGCCAACCACCTCCAGGTTGATTTGCGCATTAAGATTGAATCGGGTATCGAAAAAGCTATTGACAGGCTTAACCAGGGCGATGGCGATATCCTGGCCTTTCCTTTGGCCATTACCAGCGAACGAACAGGCCGGATACGGTTTACCAACCCGCTTTTTGAAACCCACCAGGTATTGGTGCAGCGCAAGCCTGATAACTGGCGGAAGCTTACAGCCGATGAGGTTAACCGCCAACTGGTTCGAAAACCGTCTGAACTGATTAACCGCGAAGTTTTTGTGCGGCCAAACTCCAGCTTTGAACAGCGGCTCCGGAATTTAGCAACGGAAACCGGTGGCACCATTGTCATCCGGACCGACAGCGCCAACGCCAGCACGGAAGATTTGATTAAAGCCGTAGCGCTTGGCGCGATTGATTTTACGGTGGCTGATCAGTTTGTTGCCCAGGTAAACACCGGGTATTATCCAAACCTCGATGCAGAAACCGTACTTAGCCTGCCCCAGCAAATTGCCTGGTCGGTACGAACCACCTCGCCACAATTGCTGGAGGCTTTCAACAGCTGGCTGGTACAGGTAAAACGGGAACCAACTTTCATGGTGATTTACAACCGGTATTTCAAAAACCCGCGCACTTCGTTAATCCGGGTGCAAAGCGATTACTCTTCGCTGGCGGGCAATAAAATTTCTCCTTATGATGAGTTGATTAAACAAGGTGCCGAAAAGCTGGGGTGGGACTGGCGCCTGCTGGCTGCCGTAATCTACCAGGAATCCAAATTTGATCCGGAAGGTGAATCGTGGGCGGGGGCTAAAGGGCTCATGCAACTGATGCCCGAAACGGCCAAACGCTTTGGCGTAAACAATCCGAACGATCCGAATCAAAGCATACGGGCAGGGGTAAACTACCTTAAACATCTTGATCGCTACTGGCTGAAAGAAGTTAGTGATGAAAGCGAACGCATTAAGTTTGTGCTGGCCTCATATAATGCCGGCCTTTCGCACATTATTGATGCGAGAAAACTGACCATAAAATACGGAGGTAATCCCAATGCCTGGAGCGAAGTGGAGTCCTACCTGCTGAAAAAATCCGACCCGGCATATTACAAAGATCCCCTGGTGATGGCCGGCTACTGCAAGTGCGAAGAGCCTGTAAATTATGTGAAAGAAATTTTCGAACGGTTTGAGGAGTACCGGATGCACATCACTGCCTGATACCGTTTACCGGCTTTTCGGATTATCAATGGCCGTTCGCGGAAAATCGGCCAGGTTAAAAAGCGGCACCAGGCTGCGCAGTGTTTCCAGGTCCACGTGCTCACCGGCAAGGGTAAGATAAAACCGGTCGCCTATTCCAAGCATAATTTGCGATGTGCCGTTTGCTTTATTAAACGATTCCCTTCCGATGCAATCGGGCAGTTCAATGAAGCGGGTTACCACCGAATCGCTTTCTATCGAAGGCAGGTCTTTCCATTTACCCGTAGCCTGGCTGTACATAATCAGCGCATTGTTGTCATCGAACAGCAGGATTTTGATTTTTCGTTTGCTTTTGCCGAACGAGCGCTCGGCAAGCGAGTAAGAAAGTGTTCCTACTTTTACAAGCCGGGTTATGGGTTTGCCTTGTGTTGCGAAACCTTCAATTTTTTCAGGCATTAGTTTTCTGATTTCCTCCGGTAATAACACCGGCCGTTCCTGTGCCCGCAGCAACAGGCAGTTGTAGCAAAGCAAAAAAAGAAATACCGGATTTGTACGAGGCGGCAGGTATGGCGTGGATGCAGTCACGCATCCGAAGGTAGTGAATAGTTGTTACGATGCCAACCGGTTCACAATGCTTTCGAAATCAAGTTTTTCCCATGCTGTACCAATGCCCGGTGTTTTCATCACCTCATCCATAATGGCCTTTTGCTTTTGCCCGGTTGCAAGAGCGGTTGAATACCGCAGGTCGTCCCGGAAGGTCACCATCGTGTACAGGGGTATCCACTTTTCAGGGTAAAGTTCGTGCAGGCGTGCCTCAATTTTTTTTCGCAGCAGAAAGTCTTCATCGGCTACCAGGTCGCGCATCTCCACAAAATTATCCAGGGCAAGTTGGGCAATGGCATCCCCATCCGGTTTGCGAAGCCGCTGGAACTCGGGCAATACCGCCTGCCAGTTATCGCTATGCTTATCCAGCAATTCGTTCAATACGCGGCAATCTTCAAAACCCGCATTCATTCCCTGCCCAAAGAAGGGCACAATGCCGTGGGCGGCATCGCCAATAAGCAGGGTTTTGTTGCGATACCAAGGGTAGCAATAAATGGTAACCAGTGATGACGTTGCATTATCCCTAAAGTCCTCCTGCAGGGTGGGCATCATCGGAACGGCATCGGAAAAATGCTTTTCAAAAAACTGCTGAATGGCCGCTTCAGATTTCAGGCCGTCAAACGAGTTAGTTCCTTCAAACGGAAGAAACAAGGTGCAGGTAAAGGTATTGTTCGGGTTAGGCAGTGCAATGAGCATGAAACTTTCGCGCGGCCAGATGTGCAGGGCGTTGGGTTCCATCAGAAATTCACCGTTATCCCCGGCAGGGATGCGCAGTTCCTTGTACGCATGTTCGATATACGTTTGCCTGAATTCAAACCGGTCGGTTAACTGCATGGCCCACCGTACAGCCGAGAAGGCACCGTCAGCCCCGATAATTAGGTCGTAGGTTTTGTGCTTCACGGCTTCGTGATGCTGCAGGGTAAGTTCCGTTTTATTGAAATTAACGCTGAGGCAACGGTGTTCGAACGTAAAATCAACACCTGCTTTTTCAGCTTCTGTCATCAGCACCATATTGAGGCCGCCTCGCGAAACGGAATTGATAAACTGCCCTTTTTTTCCGTAAGGCTGAAAATTTGTTTTGCCCTGTTCATCGTGCACCATGCGGCCGTGCATGGGTATGGCGTTTTGTTTCAGCACTTCGGCAAGGCCCACTTCTTCGAGTGCCCGTATGCCGCGGTTGCTCAGCGCCAGGTTAATGGAGCGGCCGCCTTCAATAAGGTGCCTGCGCATGTCGAGCCTGCGCTCGTAAACCGAAACCTTGTAACCCCTGCGTGCCAGGTAAATAGAGAGCAATGAGCCGACAAGCCCGGCACCGATGATGGCAATGTTTTTAGTTTCCTTCATAGCGGGAGGAAGATAGGTGAACAACGTGTTAAAAAGACTGACAAAGATCAGGTTATCCGCAAACCTATTGCCTTGCGAAGGTGCTGTGTAAAAATAAAAACTTCTTCGAAGGTGTTATACAACGGCACCGGTGCCACCCGGATTACATCGGGTTCGCGCCAGTCGGCCGTTATACCGGAAGATACCAGTTTATTGAAAACCTTTTTTCCGTTTTGTTTCATCAGTATGGAAAGCTGGCACCCGCGCTCATCGGGGTTTGAGGGAGTGATGATGATGAAATGTTCTTTATTTGGGTCAAGCTGCGTTAACAAAAATTCAAGATAACCGGTTAGCAACAAACTTTTTTTACGCAGCCGCCTGATACCAGCCTCCTGAAAAATTTCGAGCGAGGCCAGTTGTGCCGCCCCCGAAATAACCGGGAAGTTGGAAAGTTGCCAGCCGTCAACCCCGGGCATGGGTATAAAGCCCTTTTTCATTTTAAACCGTTCGGCTTCGTGGTGGCCCCACCACCCGGCAAAGCGCGGCAAGGTGTACTGGGTTGCGTGGCGTTCATGTACAAATGCCCCGGCCACTCCGCCAGGGCCCGAGTTCAGGTACTTGTAGCTGCACCAAACGGCAAAGTCAACATTGTCGGCATGGAGCGAGAGCGGCACGTTACCGATGGCGTGGGCCAAATCAAATCCTGCATACGCCCCGGCATGGTGTGCGGCTTCGGTGATTTTGCGGATGTTGAAAAACTGACCGGTATAGTATTGCACACCCCCGAGCAGTACCAGGGCAAGTTGGCCGGCATGCTCCTGGATGGTTTCAACAATGTCTTCCGTGCGCAGCGTGTATTCACCCGGGCGCGGGGTTAATTCAACAATGGCTTCATCAGGATGTAAACCATGAAACCGGACCTGCGATTCAAAGGCATACTGGTCGGATGAGAAGGCTCCCCGTTCAACAATCATTTTATACCGTTGGCCCGTAGGCCGGTAGAACGACACCATCATCAGGTGCAGGTTTACCGTGAGTTGGTTCATGGCCGTTACTTCAACAGGTTTTGCGCCAACGAGTCCGGCTAATGCCTTTTTAAAAAATTTGTGGTAATAGAGCCAGGGTCTTTTGGAATGGAGGTGTCCTTCAACGCCTTGCGCGGCCCAGTCGGCCAGTTCTTCGCTGATGAATTTTTTTGTTGTAACCGGCTGCAACCCGAGCGAGTTGCCGGTAAAATAAATAACCGGTTTTCCCTTGTGTTTAGGAATCAGGAATTTCTTGCGGAAAGTTTTCAGCGCATCCTGCCGATCAAGCTTTTTGGCAAACGCAAGCGAGTTTTCGAATTTCATGGACGATCAGTAAACATCAGGTTCATCGCGTGACGGAAGTATAATTTTTTACCCGTGCAGACTCGTGGCAATGCATGTGAGCAGGAGTGCAGG
>JAGUUF010000316.1 GCA_020063545.1 Cytophagales bacterium | reverse complement strand
TGTACTACCAGGTTGTAAAGGATCCGAAAAATGCGGGTGTCATCGGCTTGCTCTTTATCCTTACCGGGGTAGCGCTGGTGGTTTACCTTAACTCGCCACCCTCCGAACCGCGCGAACGCGATTATATCTACTCAGGTTCGTACTATGCCTTTTCATTCTGGATAGGCCTGGCCGTTATCGGGCTGGCTTCCGGCATCGGTAAGGTTATTAAAAATGCAAAGGTTGCAGCCGTTGCAGCTACCCTCATTGCATTTACCGCACCGGCATTAATGGCAGCCGGGGGCTGGGATGATCACAACCGTTCAAACCGGTACTTCTCGGTTGACTCGGCCAATAATTACCTGGAGTCGTGCGCTCCGAACGGAATACTGTTTACGGGTGGCGATAACGATACCTTCCCGTTATGGTACGCACAGGAAGTGGAAGGCATCCGTACCGATATGCGGGTAGTGGTGCTTAGTTATTACAACACCGATTGGTACATCGAACAAAGCATGCGCAAGCATTACCAATCCGATGCGTTCCCGTACACCCTCACGGCTGAACACTACCGGCAGGGCGGCCCCAACGAGGGGTTAATGTACCAGGAAACAGGCATTAAAAGCATTGACCTGGCCCAGTACATTGATCTGATTAAGAAAAACAGCAAGAGCCTGCTCCACCCCTACTACCCCAACACCAACATGATCCCATCCAGGGAACTGGTGCTGAAAGTAGATACAGCCCATGTAAAAAAACTCGGCATCATCCCGAAAGGCATGGAACACATGCTGGTGCCCGAAATGAAATTGCGTGTGCGCAGGAACAGCCTGCTGAAGCAGGACCTTGCCCTGCTTGACCTGATGCTGACCAACAACTGGGAGCGGCCGCTGTATGTAAACAACACCTCGCTGGAACAATTTAATGTTGACCTGAGGCCCTTTGTGGTGAGCGAAGGAAACGCCTTCCGGATTTTGCCGATTCAAAATCCGGAACCGCGAACCCGCCTGGTGAATACCGATGTGGCGTACGATAATATCATGAACAAATTCAGGTTCAGGGGGCTTGACGATCCGAACGTGTTTTTCAGCGTGGATTACCGGAATTTCGTTCAAAACCACCGCAGCACGTTTAACGATGTAGCCGAAGCGCTGCTTAACAAAAACGATACGGTACGCGCACGCGAAGTGCTGCTGCGCAGCCTGGAAGTAATGCCCGACAAAGGGGTGCCGTACGACTTTACCAATGCGCTGATGCTTGAAATGCTTTTTGAAGTGGGCGAAAAAGAAAAGGCTATTGAAATTTCCGAAGTAATAGGCAACCGCGTAGATGAGATGTCGGCCTATATGATTAGGAAAGGCATGCTCGACCGCGACCTGTACAACAACATAGCCGTACTGGGCGAAATACAACGCGTACTCTACAAGTATGGAGAAGCCGAACTGGCCGAAAAGTATGAGCAGGCTTACGAAAAATATGCCTCGCAGGTACAGCGGTTCGATCGCTAAACCCTACTGCTCTTTTTGTACCACCAGGAATAAATCAAGCGCCTCTCCCGCATTGCCGGTAACCATGTAATCATCGTGCGTAATGGAGGTGACAAGGCTGTTATTAGCCTGCTGAAGGTTATTCCGGTTAAGCCGGTTTAGCAGCTCGTAAGGAATGCGCAGCATCCATGCCGGCAGGTTGTATTGAAGGTTCAGCACATCCCAGCGGGTAATGCGCGCTACCGATTTTCGGTTTTGTTCGTAATACGCCATCACGGTTTCATTGCCGGTAATTCCTTTTACCTCAACATGCTGAAAAAATTCCTGAGCCAATGTTTTCAGTTCATCGGCCACGTATTCACGTACATGCCACGGGTTGCGGGTAAGCGACATTTTCCGGTTTGGCGTAGTGATAAGGGCTGTGCCCCCGGGTTTAAGCACACGGTGGATTTCCTGAAGGAACAGCCGGTCGTTTTTAATGTGCTCAATTACCTGGAAGCTGACCACGCAGTCGAACGCATTGTCGGGCAACCCCGTTAACGGGGGCAAGTGCATGGCAATAAATGTTGCCCCGGGATGTTTCTTCCGCAGCCCTACAAGGGCCTCCTCAATTTTATCCACAGCGGTAAATGCTTCAGACTTCTGCATCAGCAAGTCCACTCCGCGGCCTTCGCCACACCCAATCTCCAAAACATTTCCGCGGATATAATCCATCGCTGCAACATATGCCTTGAACAACCGTTGATGAATGGGGTTATCGGAGGGTAGCGATTCGGAAGTGATTTCGGTGGTATAGATTTTGGTCATAAAACTGGCCGCAAATTAACCGAATGGGGAGGATTATTTTCATGGGAATAGTTTAATTTGGAAAGCATGGAGCTACACCGTTTTTGGATTCTTGCAGTTTTCACCAGCCTTGCGGCACCGGCATCATCGCAACCCCTGCGCGACATCAACTTTAGCTACCTCTACGACCAGGGCACGGAATTTACCCTTGACTTAAACGTTTATTCATTAAACCGGCAACCGGTGGCGTACGTTGAATTTGTTTCGACTAACCCGGCTAAGAGCACAACTGAGTACAGCCTGCAATGGGAACTGCGCAGCAGCATCAGCGACAAAAGCGGGCAGGAATTGCCACAACCGGAATGGCTAATCAACACTACCGTTAAAAAGAGCGGGCGCATCCGGCTCAGCGATGCCACTCCCGGGCAACTGGTTGTTGCCAAGATTATCCTCAGCGCATCGCGCAAAGCCTGGTATTTTTATAAGGAGGTTCCGGCTTCTGGCAATTTTTCCCTCATCCAAAACAACCTGCCCGTTACAACTACTTTTATCCGTATAAATGAACTTACATCATTCTCCGGTTTTGAGCCGGACAAATCGTTGTTCGTTTCGCTTTACAAAGCCGATTTTCCGGCTGCTGCCCCACCGTTTTCAACCGCACAAGCGCGTGTTCCGCCAACCATAAAACCCGATTCAACATTTACCTTATCGCCCGACCAGTCGGTGCGATTTTCCGAGCAAGGGCTTTACCTTGTGCAGCAAGATACTGCCGGCAGCAGCGGGGTGGCCTTCCGGGTTGAAGATGACTACCCGAAACTGGGCAAAATTGAAACGCTGGCCGGGCCGATGATCTATGTGTGTGAAAAAAAAGAGATGGATAAACTACGGGCAGCGAAGGGCGATAAACTGCTGTTCGATAAAACCATCATCAGCATAACCGGCAGTACCGACCGCGCCAGAATTTTCATGCGCAGTTACTTTCGCAGGGTGGAACAGGCTAACCAGTTATTCAGTTCCTACAAAGAAGGCTGGAAAACCGACAGGGGCATGATTTATATTATTTACGGGCCGCCCGAAGAAGTGTACAGGCTTGGCGACCGTGAGGTATGGGAATACAAGAATAATTATTTCAAGGGCAGGTTTATTTTCACCAAAGCCCCTACGCTGTTCGACCCGCAAAATTTCGTACTCATCCGCGACCGCAGGTTTACCGACACCTGGTACCAAATGGTTGACCTGTGGAGAAAAGCGAGATTTTAGCATCCTGCTCCGGATTCGTTTCAGTTGTTCGTACTTTTGAGCATGACCAAACCCGACATGATTTACGGCACCCGTGCCGTAATGGAAGCCATCGTTGCCGGCCGGGAAATTGAACGGCTGTTTATTCAGAAAGGATTGAACAATGAACTGCTCAGGGAATTGCTCCGGCTGGTGCGCGAACGTAACCTCTCTTTTTCATATGTACCCGCAGAGAAACTTAACCGGCTTACGCCCAAAAACCACCAGGGTGTGGTGTGCCTGCTTTCCTCCGTAGCCTATGCTTCGCTGGATGACCTGATCAACTATGCCTACAGCCAGGGCCGTGAACCCTTTTTTCTGATGCTTGACCGTATTACCGATGTACGCAATTTTGGTGCTATTGCCCGCACAGCCGAGTGTGCCGGGCTTGACGGCCTAATCATTAGCGAAAAGGGCAGCGCACCCGTTTCGGGCGATGCCATGAAAACGTCTGCCGGTGCACTGAACCACCTGCCGGTATGCCGCGAAAAAGATCTGCGGATGACGGTAAAATTCCTCCAGGATAACGGTGTGCTGGTGGTGGCCTGCACAGAAAAAGCCTCTAAAACAATTTATGAAGCAACGTTTAACGGCCCCGTAGCGCTCATTATGGGTTCGGAAGAAGACGGCATTTCGGACGAACTGCTGCGCTTCTGCGATGAACTGGTAAAAATTCCCATGAAAGGAAAAATCGGCTCGTTGAACGTGAGCGTGGCAACCGGTATTGCCATATATGAAGTGATGCGGCAGCGGGGTTTAGCCTGAAACCCGAACGTACTGAGCCGCGCCTGAAGCGTGGTGAATACCTAGTGATATATTAGGATAGATATCCCAACGATCATAAACCAGAATTATCGGGTTACAAAAACTCCCCTCCGCCTTTTATGGCCTTCACATCATTTACAAACTGGCGGAATAAATCTTCGCGGTCTTTCTCGCAAACAATAATCACGTTACCAAACTCACCCACCAGGTATCCGTTAAGTCCCTGAACAACCAGGAGTTTGTCTTCCGATGAAGTCCTGATTATGGAATTGCGTGAATCATACACCAGAACACGCCCGCTTATCATGTTGTTCTCCTTATCCTTTGCCGAAATATCATGGATTGACGCCCACGAGCCCAGGTCAGACCAGGTGAAGGCCGCCTGGCACACATATACATTGGTGGCTTTCTCCATCACACCGTAATCAATGGAAATGCTTTTACATTGGGCGTATGCTTCGGCAACGGCCTTGCGTTCATCGGCTGTGCCAAACGCCTTGCTGCACTCCTCAAAGGCTTCAGCCATTTCGGGAAGGTGGGCTTCCAACGCCTGAATAATGGCTTTAACGCCCCACACAAAAATCCCGGAGTTCCACACAAAATCACCGCTTTCAAGAAATTTTTTGGCAAGTGCCAGCTGGGGTTTTTCGGTAAAGGTTTTTACTTTTTTAATAAACTTTTTGTCGGGCAGAAACTGGATGTACCCGTACCCTGTTTCGGGCCGTGAGGGCGTAATGCCCAGTGTAATTAGTTTTTCCTGATCGCTGGCCTGGTCAACTGCCCGGGTTAATACATGCTGAAACTCATTTTCTTTCATAATCAGGTGGTCGGCCGGGCTGGCAATAATTACTGCATCCTGATTGTGTTGCCGGATGCGGTAGCTAGCATAGGCAATGCAGGCTGCCGTATTCTTGCGCATGGGTTCGGCAATTATCTGTTCATCGCTTAAATCGGGCAACTGATCACGAACCAGGTGGGCATGTTCTTCGTGGGTAACCACATAAATCCGTTCTGGAGCACACAATGGAAGAAATCGCTCATAGGTTGTTTGCAGGAGTGTTTTACCGATTCCCAAAACATCCAGAAATTGCTTGGGTTTTTCATTGCGGCTGTAGGGCCAGAAGCGTACTCCCACGCCACCGGCCATTAATACCACATAAAGATTTTTTTTCATTCAGGCTTCTTCGTGTCAGGAAGCGTTAGGGTTTTAAGCAAACACGCGTAATTCAGGCGATGCCTTCCTTCAGTAAATCATGCAAATGAATAAATCCGCCCACCTTTTCGCCATCCATTACCACAAGTTGTGTAATGTTGTTTTCCTGCATCTGGTGGAGCGCTTTAACCGCAAACTCATCCTTTTGAATGTTTTTAGGGTTGCGCGTCATGATATCCGAAGCGCGGATGCCGGTCAGGTCGGGGTTTTTCTGCAACATCCTGCGCAGGTCGCCATCGGTAATTATTCCAAGCAATTTTTTATCACCTTCTATTACTGCAGTGCAGCCCAATCGCTTGGAGGTTATCTCAACAATGACCTCTCTTAACGTAGCATCGTGGTTAACCATGGGCAGTTCGTTATTCACGGCAATATCCGAAACCTTCAGGTAAAGTTGCTTGCCCAGCGCCCCGCCCGGGTGAAACATGGCAAAATCAGCATCCGTAAAGTTGCGCAGGTTAACAAGGCAAACGGCCAGTGCATCGCCCATGGCCAGATGGGCCGTAGTGCTGGTGGTGGGTGCCAGGTTATTCGGGCAGGCTTCCTGCTCAATGGTGGCATTTAACACATAATCGGCCTGCTGGGCAAGGTACGATTTGGTATTGCTGACCAGGGCAACAAGTTTGGAGCCCCTGCGTTTGAGTAAAGGCACAAGTACCTTTATTTCCGGAGTGTTGCCGCTTTTGGAGATACAGATGACGATGTCGTCCCGCTGAATCATGCCCAAATCGCCATGAATGGCATCGGCAGCGTGCATAAACAGGGCGGGCGTGCCGGTTGAATTAAGCGTAGCCACAATTTTATTGGCTATAATGGCGCTTTTGCCAATGCCGGTTATGACAACCCGGCCTTTTGACGAATAAATTTCGTTTACACAGGCCTCAAAGTCGTCATCAATAAAGTTTGTGAGATTTTCTATTGCCCGGGATTCATTTATTAATACGTCCCGTGCAATGTTTTTAATATTTTTTACTAAATTCAATTCCCTTTCAAAATTAGCTTTGTCAGCAAGGCAAAGATAGAAAGAATTGACACTAACTGTTGTTAGGTAATTATGATGTTGGTTGAAGAGAAAGACGCATTAAAACTTAAGCTGAAGGAGGTTTTTGGCTACGGCCACTTCAGGGGTAACCAGGAGACAATCATCAGGAATCTGCTGGACGGCCGGAATACGTTTGTCATTATGCCTACCGGTGCCGGCAAATCGTTGTGTTACCAGTTGCCCGCCCTGCTGCTGGATGGCCTTGCGGTGGTTATATCACCGCTTATTGCCTTAATGAAAAACCAGGTTGACCAGCTAAATGCCTATGGCGTTAACGCCCGCTTTCTCAACTCCACCCTGTCGAAGGGCGAAATAACCCGCCTACGGAAAGATGCCCTTGCCGGTGCAGTAAAACTGTTATATGTGGCGCCCGAATCTCTCACCAAAGAAGAAAACATCGAGTTCCTTAAAAAAGTCAATGTTTCGTTTGTAGCCATTGACGAAGCGCACTGCATTTCGGAGTGGGGCCATGACTTTCGCCCGGAATACCGCAGGATAAAATCCATGATCCAGCAACTGGGCGATTTGCCGATAATGGCACTTACCGCTACAGCCACCCCCAAGGTGCAGATTGACATTCAGAAAAACCTGCAGATGGAAGATGCGGATGTGTTCATCAGTTCGTTCAATCGCAAGAACCTGTACTACGAAGTACGCCCCAAAAAAGAAACGAAGAAGCAACTTATCAAATTCCTGCGCGACAACAAGGGCAAATCCGGTATTGTATACTGCCTCAGCCGCAAAAAAGTTGAAGAGATAGCCAGCCTGATTTCGGTAAACGGATTCAAGGCGGCCCCGTACCATGCCGGCCTTGACCCGGATGTGCGCGAAAAAAACCAGGATGCATTTCTCAATGAAGAAATTGACATCATCGTAGCTACCATTGCTTTCGGTATGGGCATCGATAAGCCCGATGTTCGCTTCGTGGTGCACTACGATGTTCCCAAATCACTGGAAGGCTACTACCAGGAAACCGGCCGCTCCGGACGTGACGGACTGGAAGGGCACTGCCTGATGTTTTACAGCCACAACGACCTGAACAAACTGGAGAAGTTTAATAAAGACAAATCGGTTCAGGAGCGGGAAAATGCGCGCATCCTGTTGCAGGAAATGGAATTTTATGCCGAATCGCCTGTATGCCGCAGGCGCCAGCTCCTGCATTATTTTGGCGAGGAATTTACCGAAGACAACTGCGGCATGTGCGATAACTGCGTACACCCGCGCGAGCGCTTCGATGGCACCGAATATGTGAAAATGGTGCTGCAGGCCGTAAAACAAACCAACGAGCGCTTCGGGTTAAACCACCTGGTGAATGTTATACGAGGCATTGAAGATGAGTATGTAAAAAGCTATGCCCACTTCGACCTGGAAATATTCGGCAAAGGCGGTAATGAAGATGCCGACTTCTGGAAATCGGTTATCCGCCAAACCCTCATTTACCAGTACCTTGAGAAAGACATCGAAAACATTGGCGCCCTGAAACTTTCGAAAAAGGGTATTGCCTTTCTGAAAAAGCCGCATGCCATTGAACTGGCCCGCGACCACGACTTTACCACCGACCTGGAAGATGAGGAGGTTTCAAGCGAGCGCGCCCCGGTTAACGCCAAAGCGTATGATGACAAGCTCTTTGAAATGCTGAAAACGCTTCGGAAAAAAATTGCCAAAGAACGAAACCTGCCCCCGTATGTAATCTTCCAGGATCCATCACTGGAAGAAATGGCCACCACCTACCCCACTACCAAAGAAGACCTGGCACAGGTAAATGGCGTTGGCATGGGCAAAGTGAACAAGTTTGGCAAGGAGTTCCTGGAAACCATACAGAAATACGTTGAGGATAATGACATTGAAACCGCCACCGAAGTAGTGGTCAAATCATCGGTTAATAAATCCAAAACAAAAATTTTTATCATCCAGCAGATCGACAAAAAAGTTGACCTCGAAGAAATTGCCGAAATGGCCAACCTGAGTTTCGAAGAACTGTTAACCGAGATTGAAAACATCAGCTACTCGGGCACCAAACTAAACCTGAATTACTACATCGACCAGGTATTGGATCCGAATAAACTTGACGACATCCATGACTACTTTATGAATGCCGAAACCGACAGCCTGGAGGCCGCGCTGAACGATGATACCTTAGCCGACTACACCGAAGAAGAAATCAGGCTGGCCCGCCTTGCCTTTATGAGCGAGTACGCACACTGATTGCCGCTGCCAAACTGGCCTGCAGCTTGAATTTTAAAGGCGTTTACCCATCTTTGGGGCTTTTATGAAACCCCTCAACATCCTGCTTATCGGAAAAGGCGGCCGCGAGCACGCCCTGGCGTGGAAAATGCGCCAAAGCCAACGATGCGGCAACCTGTACGTTGCCCCGGGTAATGCCGGCACGGCATCGGTAGCACAAAATGTTTCCATAGCGGTTGATGACTTTACAAGCATGGGTGTGTTTTGCCGGCAAAATGATATTGAACTGGTGGTGGTGGGCCCGGAACTGCCGCTGGTAAAAGGCGTACGTGATTTTTTTCAGAACGATCCACAAGTAATGCACATCCCCATTGTAGGGCCCGGAAAAACTGGCGCACAACTGGAAGGCAGCAAAGACTTTTCAAAACAGTTTATGCTGCGGCACGGCATCCCCACCGCAAAAGCAAAAACATTTCATGCCGGTGAAACCAAGGAGGCTGCGGCCTACATAAACCAATGCCAACCTCCCGTAGTACTGAAAGCCGATGGCCTTGCTGCCGGTAAAGGCGTAATCATTACTAATAACAAGGAAGAAGCAACGCGTGAAATTACCGCTATGCTGAGCGGAGGAAAATTCGGGGAAGCCGGCAGAAAAGTATTGATTGAAGAATTTTTAAACGGCATTGAGCTTTCGGTCTTCGTGCTTACCGATGGGAAAAGCTACGTGGTCCTTCCTGAGGCCAAAGACTACAAACGCATTGGCGATGGCGACACCGGGCCCAACACGGGCGGCATGGGTGCCGTATCGCCCGTGGTTTTTGCTGATGAGGCCTTTATGCGCAAAGTGGAAGAACAGGTAGTAAAGCCAACCATTAATGGATTGCAACAGGAAGGAATTGATTACCGCGGATTTATTTTCATCGGGTTAATGAATGTTGACGGCAACCCATACGTTATTGAATACAACGTACGGATGGGCGACCCCGAAACACAGGCGGTTATGCCCCGCATCAAAAACGACCTGGTTGAATTGCTGCTGGCCACGGCAACCGCAACCCTGAAAAACCACTCCATTGAAAAAGACAGCCGGAGTGCCGTTTCCGTGGTGATGGCCTCAGGCGGCTACCCCGGAGATTTTGAAAAAGGAAAAGTTATTTACGGACTTACTGAACCAACAGAGGCGATTATCTTCCATGCAGGAACAACCTCCAACCAGGGTAACGTGGTAACAACTGGCGGCAGGGTGCTGGCGGTTACCGGGCTTGGCGCAGATGTTACAACAGCACGCCAAAAAGCCTATGCAGGGGTTGCCCGCCTTAATTGGGATGGCGTATATTTCAGAAAGGACATCGGGCTGGATTTACTAACTTTAAGGAAAAAATTATCGGATGAATACACGGGTTAAGAAAATTAAGCCAAAACAAAAGCCCGGAGCAAGGACAAAAGGCACCCGGACTCAGAAGAAAAAAACGGGTTTCGATGCTACCAAGTACTTTGGGAAACTCGTTCGTGGACTTGATGGCCTCACGTATCAGAGGATGGCGCGTTATGAATGGTCTTGATTTGTTTATTGATACTAATATTCTGGTGGATCTGGCTGAAGGAAGAAAGGGAACAAACGATTACCTGGATGGCAACGATCTCTATGTATCGGTTATATCGGAGATTGAGTTACTTGGCTGGCACAAAATTACCACGCAGCAAAAGTTATTTTTTAAAGAACTTTTGCGGGAATGTTCAGTAATTGAACTGACAAAGCCCATTAAGGAATTAGCCATCGAACTTAAGCAGAACCAAAAAATAAGATTGCCCGATTCGGTGATTGCCGCAAGCGCCATGCACCTGGATTTGCCGTTGCTGACACGTGACAGGGAATTTAGCAAGGTTAAAGGATTAACTTCTATGCTCATTTAATAATTTTGCCATGAGTTGCGCATGTACATCGGGTAAAGGAACAAAGGTTGCGGGCTGCAACAACAACGGCATGTGCCTTACCGGGGGTTGCAACAAAATGAATGTGTTCGACTGGCTTTCGAACATGGAAATGCCGCGGGAAGACCGCTTCGATATTGTGGAAGTACGGTTTAAAAACGGCCGCAAGGATTACTACCGCAATCCCGAAAAACTTTCGCTCATTACGGGCGATGCGGTGGTAGTGGAAGTACAAAACGGGCACCACATTGGTTATGTGTCGTTGCAGGGCGAACTGGTGCGCCTGCAGATGCAGAAAAAGAAAATCAGCAACGACAGCGACATAAAAAAGATTTACAGGTTGGCCCACACCAAAGACCTGGAGAAATTCGAGGAAGTAAAAAAACGCGAATTACCCACCCTTTACCGTACGCGCGAAATCATCCGCGACCTGAAATTGCAGATGAAACTCTCCGACATCGAATACCAGGCCGACAACACCAAGGCCACCTTTTACTACTCGGCAGAAGAACGCGTTGATTTCCGCGAACTGATTCGCATCCTGGCGGGTGAGTTCAAAATCC
>JAGUUF010000133.1 GCA_020063545.1 Cytophagales bacterium | reverse complement strand
GGAAGTTACCATTTCAACCTGGCTGAAGAAGGATGGCGACTTTGTTCAACTGGATGAAGTGATTGCCGAAGTTGAATCGGATAAAGCCACGTTTGAATTACCTGCCGAAGCCAACGGCATTTTGCGCATTGTTGCCAAAGAAAAAGAAACACTGCCCATTGGCGGCTTGATCTGCAAAATAGAAGTGGTGGAAGGCGCCCCGGCAGCAACGGCAACCACTCCTTCCGCAACAGTTGCCTCGTCCTCCGATAAATCGTATGCTGCAGGCCATCCCTCGCCTGCTGCCGGAAAAATACTCGATGAGAAAGGAATACCGGCAAACCAGGTTGCGGGCTCCGGTGTTGGCGGCCGCATCACCAAGGAAGACGCAATGAAAGCACAGCCTTCAACGAAAACCGAGCCGGCAAAGCAAACAACTGCTGCAGGCCCTCCGGTTATAGCCGGTGGCGGTTCACGCAACCAGCGCAGGGAAAAAATGACTTCGCTGCGCAAAACCATCGCACGAAGACTGGTAGCTGTTAAGAATGAAACGGCCATGCTCACCACCTTCAACGAGGTGGACATGAAACCGATTATGGACTTGCGGGCAAAGTATAAGGACAAGTTCAAGGAAAAATATGGCGTTGGACTTGGCTTTATGTCGTTCTTCACCAAAGCCGTTTGCCAGGCATTAAAAGAATGGCCGGCCGTTAATGCACAAATTGATGGCGATGAAATTGTTTACCATGACTATTGTGATATTTCAATTGCTGTATCCACACCGCGCGGCCTGGTTGTTCCGGTAATTCGAAATGCCGAGTCGCTTACATTTGACCAGATTGAAGCGGAAATTGCCCGGCTTGCCGCCCGCGGGCGGGATGGTAAATTATCCATTGAAGAAATGACGGGGGGAACATTTTCCATCACCAACGGAGGTGTTTTCGGGTCCATGCTTTCAACACCCATCATCAACCCGCCACAATCGGCAATTTTAGGTATGCATAATATAGTAGAGCGGCCGGTAGTTAAAAACGGTCAGGTTGTAATTACTCCTGTAATGTACGTGGCCATGTCGTACGACCACCGGATAATTGACGGCAGGGAATCGGTAAGTTTCCTGGTGCGGGTAAAGGAAATGCTGGAGGATCCGGGCAGGTTGATATTGGGAGTGTAGTCCTTACCCCCTTTCGCTCTTTTAAGGGAGAGGGGTGTCAAATAAGTTATTAAAAAAGATCATCGTATGGATTATAAAGTTGTAGTTATCGGTTCTGGTCCCGGTGGGTATGTGGCGGCAATTCGTTGTGCGCAACTCGGATTTAAAACAGCTATCATTGAAAAGTATCCGACACTGGGCGGTACCTGCCTTAATGTAGGCTGCATTCCCTCAAAGGCCCTTCTCGATTCATCGGAACATTTTTACAATGCCGGCCATACCTTTGAGGAGCACGGTATTGAAATTGCAAAACCGAAAGCCAACCTGGCCCAGATGATCAGGCGCAAAGCAGGTGTTGTTAAGGCGAATGTTGATGGTATCGCCTTCCTAATGAAGAAGAACAAAATTGACGTACATACCGGTGTGGGTTCATTCGTTGACAGAAATACCATCAAAATCGCAGCAGCTGATGGGAAAGAAAAAACCATCACCACCGAAAAAGTAATTATTGCCACCGGCTCAAAGCCAACGCCTCTTCCGTTTGCCCCTTTTGATAAGAAACGAATCATCAGCAGCACGGAAGCATTGGAGCTAAAAGAAATTCCGAAACACCTGATTGTAATTGGCGGGGGTGTAATTGGTATGGAACTCGGCTCGGTGTATGCCCGCATTGGTTCGAAAGTTACCGTAGTTGAATTTCTGGATAACCTCATCCCGACAATGGATGGTGCGTTGGGTAAAGAACTGCAGAAGGTAGCCAAGAAACTCGGTATGGATGTTTACTTGGGACATAAAGTCACTGCTGTTGAAAATAAAGGCAAGGAGGTGTTTTTAAAAGCAGAAGATAAGACAGGAAAACAGCTCGAACTGAAAGGCGATTATTGTCTGGTAAGCATTGGCCGGAGGCCGTACACGGAAGGCCTTGGCCTGGACAAGGTTGGTATTGAAACAGTAAAAGGGCAGATACCCGTTGATGACCACCTGAAAACCAAAGTTGATAACATTTATGCCATTGGCGATGTTGTGCGCGGGGCCATGCTGGCACACAAAGCCGAGGAAGAAGGAATACTGGTAGCCGAACAACTGGCCGGGCAAAAACCGCACATTAATTACAACCTGATACCGGGGGTGGTGTACACCTGGCCCGAAGTGGCGAGCGTTGGTCAAACCGAGGAACAACTAAAACAAGCCGGCAGGGCGTATAAAGTGGGTAACTTTCCGTACAAGGCATTGGGGCGTGCGCGCGCCTCAATGGATACCGATGGATTTGTGAAAATCCTGGCCGATAAAAACACCGATGAAATTCTTGGTGTACACATTATCGGTGCCCGCGCAGCCGACATGATTGCGGCAGGAGTAGTGGCCATGGAGTATCGAGCCTCCGCAGAAGATGTGTCACGCATGTCGCATGCGCACCCAACTTATATGGAGGCCGTAAAGGAAGCGTGCCTGGCGGCAACCGCTAACCGGCCGATTCATATGTGATGATGCATTACTGTACAGGAAAGAATCCGCGCCATGACGTTTTTCAAGTTCCTTCACCCCGACAACTGGTCGCGGTATAGCCGCAGGTTTGCCGATAATAAAGAAGTTTATTACAAGTATAAACGCGTAATTCTTCTATCGCAGTTTACCCTGCTGGGTTCCGTTATAGGTGTGCTGCATGCTGTTGAAGATCTGATTGATGGCCTGCTTTTTCTGCCCCTCATGGACGGCATCATGGCGTTTTTTATTTTTATGTGTTACCTCGTAAATGAAAGGGGGTATCATAAAACAGCACGGTATTTCCTGCTTACGTTTCTGAACGTATTTTTCTTTGTCTATTCTTCACTGGCCCCGCGCGAACTGGGTATCTATTTTTATTACTTTACGTGGGTAGGATTGGCCTCAATAATTTTTGAACCGGAAGAGGACGTACAACGAATTTCATTTGTTGTCATTTCAACTTTTTTACTGGTGTTACTTTTCACTACCGAGTTCCGCATGTTTGGAGCTGTAACCGTTTCCATTCAAAATGCCGAGCGCTCCATGCTGATTAACCTGGTTACCAGCATTACGGTGCTCGTTTTCTTTATTGTTTACATGGCCAGGATGAATGACATTACCGAGAAAAGGTTGACAGACCTTGCCCGTGAAGTAAAATTAAAGAATGAAGACTTACAAAAGACGAATGCCGAACTTGATCGCTTCCTTTACAGCACCTCGCACGACCTGCGTGCACCCTTAATGTCGGTTAAAGGCTTGATTAACCTGATTGAACTGGAGGGCAATCGGGATCCGAAGTATTTCGCCATGGTGAACGAACGCCTCAATAAACTGGATGGGTTCATCCGCGATATCATTGACTATGCACGAAACGGAAGAACCCAGTTAATTCCTGAAACAATTAAGCTGCACCAATTTCTTACCGAAATTACTGAGGGGCTCAGGTATATGGAAGGAGCCGATCAGGTTAAAATAGACCTCAACGTTGACGAACAGCTTACCCTGGTGGCTGATAAGAGCAGACTTTACATGATACTTAACAACCTTGTGTCCAATGCCATTAAATACCGGCATCCGTCCGGAAATTCATGGGTAAAAATCAGCGCCCAATCAGCGCCAAAGCAATTGCGGCTGGACGTGAGCGATAACGGCCGTGGAATAGAACCGGAGCACATTGAACGGATATTCGACATGTTTTACCGGGCCACCGATACGTCTAAAGGATCGGGGCTCGGTCTTTACATTACAAAACAGGCTGTACAACGACTTGGCGGCTCAATTACTGTTCATTCCGTATACGATAAGGGGACGACATTTACCGTAACATTGCCTCACCTTGCCCCGTTGCCTGAACCCAGCCCCGCACCGTAATGGCAATAACTACCGGAATTAAGGCAACGTGCAGTTGCTGCGGCAGCCACGCCCAGGTTATCAGCAACAGCAGGTTCAGAATAACCACGATAGTAAAATAACGCTTCAACCACTTTCGCGGCTTGAACAGCGCAATGGCAACAACCAGGTGTGTCGGCAGTGCCCATAGAATGTTCAGGTTATTGGCAGCAGCCTTATGGTCGGTGGCTGTCCAGAGCAGCAGCAGCAATAACCCGATTGCCCCGGTAACTCCGAACAGCGTGGCATCAAACCAGGCTGACGTTTTCTTTCGCTTGAAATCCCATGCAGAAAGGCCGACCGAAAAAACTGCTAAAACGATGAAGATAGTAAGCGGGGTAAACAACCTGGTGGCAAAATCTTCAGGCAATGATTCGTAAACCATGTTCTTTTGCTTAACCAGCGGCTTCCCGTTGATTGTCGCGTTGTCAAACCCGGTCTCCACGTAATCGGGCAGAAACATGTATTCGTATGGAGTAGCTTTTTTATCCATAGGCATACCGAGGCAAATGTCAATGCCCAGGTCGCCCCACGGCTGCCACTTTAAGTACAAGTCGGTAAGCTGGCGGATGGTATAGGAAGTGGTAATGTGCGAACCATTGAATACCACCGAATCGCCAAACACGTTGGTTACAATTTCCGGTAGTTTGGTAGCGCAGTTGTCGTAAAAGTAGTCGTAGAGGTAGCTTTGGTTTTCAGGCCGGGCGTTCCACTGCAGGTAATCGAACAACCGTTGTTTTTGCCAGGCAGTAAGGTTAAGCACCTGCTCGTGCACATAGCGGTTGTAGTAGATGTAGAAGTACTCAAACCGCTTATAGTCCTGTACGGCCAGCTTGTAGTAATTATGCCCGCGGGCAAAGTTGAGATAAAAATTGGGCTGGTTAAAATCAAACACACCGTAGTTAAAGGCGTAGTCGAAACCGTTTACCGGATCGGCAACACGGAATGCACTGTGGCCAAATGCCGAGTACAGTTCATTCTGCCCCGGTCCGCAGGTGATCACCGAAATCTCGGCTTGGTCGGAAAGGGTGATTTGAGCAGAGGCAGAAAGACAAACCAGACTGACAAGAAGTACTGAAAATTTTCTCATGGGCTAAAACCGATTCCGAAAGATAAAAACAAATGCCTGCCTGACCATTAATTTTAATTTAACTTACCGCCATGTTTACCGGCTTACAGGATGCCATTAACCTGGCGAAAAAACTTACTGCGCGGAAGAGTTGGAATGCTGCCCGCGTGCTTTCAAGTTACTACTCATCCCGACTAACTGGCAGGCCAACTATTGGTTCGCTGCCCATCAGTATAGCCATAGAACCGACAACAAGCTGCAACCTGCGTTGCCCGGAGTGCCCCAGCGGGTTACGGTCATTCACCCGCCCAACCGGTATGCTGAAGGATGATCTGTTTAGAAAAGTAATCGATGAACTGGCGCCAACACTTTCTTACCTGATATTTTATTTTCAGGGCGAGCCATACCTGAATCCCCGCTTTCTGGATATGGTGCAGCATGCTGCAGGCAGGGGCATCTATACGGCTACATCAACCAATGCGCATTACCTTGATGAAAAGACAGCACGTGCTACGATTGAGTCGGGATTGGACCGGCTAATCATCTCTGTTGACGGCACCTCGCAGGAAACCTACCGGCAGTACCGCGTTGGCGGAAACCTTGATAAGGTAATTGAGGGAACAGGAAATATTATCCGGTTAAAGAAAGAACTTAAATCAAAAACTCCGCACGTTATTTTCCAGTTCCTGGTGGTGCAGCCCAACGAACACCAGGTGCCCGAGGTATATGCACTGGCTAAAAAACTGGGAGTTGACCAGGTTGTTTTGAAGACCGCGCAGATTTATGATTTTGCCAACGGTTCAGATTTAATGCCTGTACAGGAAAAGTATTCGCGCTATAAAAAAAATACAGACGGCTCCTATTCAATAAAAAACAATTTTGACAACCATTGCTGGAAGATGTGGCATAGTTGCGTAATTACCTGGGACGGCAAAGTGGTGCCCTGCTGTTTCGATAAAGATGCGCATCATGTTCTTGGCGATTTAACAAAAGAGTCTTTCCGGCAAATATGGTTTGGAGATCGATACCATGCGTTCAGAAGATCGCTTTTCAAGTCAAGAAAAGAAATTGAAATCTGTAAAAATTGTACGGAAGGCACTAAGGTGTGGGCCTGATTTCCCGGCTTTGTATTTCCCTTGCAATCTTCTCTACATCAATTGCGCCACATTTGCCGCAACCCGTGGCACACGATTTTGCCCGGAAGGATTGGTAAACGAGCCGGCCAAGGTAGGCTATGGCAGCGAGGAACAAGAGGGCTATGATCAGGTTTTGAATCATGACAGCAAAGTTAACCCAATTTGTGAAAAAAGTAGTTGACCGAAAGCGGACAAAACAGCGCGCAAACGAACAGGTGCCCGGATAAAATCCACGATTTCTGCTAAACAGGCCACATTAAAAATGGCATTGCATTTGGCAAGGCTGAAGCACAATTCGTAAAGGCCATGCTAAAAAATTACCTTAAAACTGCGTTCAGGAACCTGTGGCGCGATAAAGGCAGCGCGCTGATTAACCTATCGGGTTTAACACTGGGCATTACCAGTTCGCTCATCCTGTTCCTGTTAATCCGCCATGCTGCGAGTTTTGATACGTTTCATACCAAGGGCGATAGGATTTACCGGGTGGTAACACAGGCCCGCGGTAACAACGGCAACCATCATACAATGGGTATTCCGGCTGTTTTGCCGGAGGCTTTTAAAAATGATTTTCCTGAAGCGGAGGAAGTTACGTTCTTATCCTACCGTGCCGGCAGCCTCATCACCATTCCGCAGGCTGATGGAACACCAAAGAAGTACGATGAACCCAGAGGGGTAGTGTTTGCACAGCCAAACTTCTTCCGCATTTTCGATAGGAAAATTATCCAGGGCGATGCGGAGAAAGGCCTTGATGAACCCAACGAAGCCATCATCTCCAAACGGTCGGCACTGAAATATTTTGGCAAGGAGGAGGCCATCGGTGAAGTACTGAAATTTGATAACCGCGAATACCGCATTGCGGCCATCATGGAAGATTATCCGAACAACACCGACCTTCCCTTTGACGTGATGCTTTCAGCTGCCACCATCAAAAAAGAATCGGACGAAAAGGGCTGGAACAGCATCTGGAGCGATGAACAATGCTACATCCTGCTTAAAGAAGGCGAATCGCCAGCAACAATCGAGGCCCGCATGCCCGATTTTGTGAAAAAGTACCTTGGCGACCTCAATACCGATGAACGCACACACCCGTTACAGCCGCTCAGTGAAATTCATTTCGATGATCGCTACGGCAATTTCAATTACAATACCGTATCGCGGCCCGTGCTGCTTGCCCTTGGTGTGATTGCTGTATTTCTGATTGTAACGGCTTCTATCAATTTTATTAACCTTACTACAGCCGAGGCGATTAAGCGTTCGAAAGAAGTGGGCATCCGCAAATCACTTGGCGGAACACGCCCGCAACTTATCGGTCAGTTTCTGGGTGAAACCGGCCTGATCACCGTTTCAGCCGTTTTGCTTTCGCTGGCATTTGCACAATTGGCGTTAAGTTTCCTTAATCCGTTTCTTGAACTTACCCTGGCCATTAACCTTACGCAGGATGCAGCCTTGTGGATTTTTCTTGGTTCTGTAACGATAGTGGTTTCATTGCTTTCCGGTTTGTATCCCTCGTTTGTTGTGTCCGGGTTCAAACCCGCGCTGGCCATGAAGAACCTTATCAACAACCGTAACTCTTCCGGTTACACGCTGCGAAGGGGACTTGTTGTTACCCAGTTTTTTATATCCCAGTTTTTCATCATCGCCACCATCGTTATCATCCGGCAGATGGACTATTTCCAAAATAAGGATCTGGGCTTTCGGAAGGAGGCAATTGTTAACATTCGGATACCCGAGCGCGAGGCACCGGGCGGTGCCGATGGTAGCAGTAAAATGCGCACCCTTAAAAATGAACTGCTTGCTTTTTCAGGAATTGAGATGGTTAGCCTGAACAGCGCACCCCCGGCTTCAGGACATGTTCAGTCGACCGGGTTTACCATTGAAGGCCGTGATGAAGAGTTTGTAACCCAGGTAAAACAGGCCGATGGCGATTATTTTGATTTGTTTGATCTGAAAATTCTGGCCGGAGAAAAACTTGCTGATGGCGATACGGCTACTGGCCTGGTAGTGAATGAAAAACTGGTGAACATGATCGGCTACGCCAACCCCCGGGAAGCTATCGGGAAGGAAATTGACATATGGGGAAGAAAGAAACCGATCATTGGAGTGGTAAACAACTTCCATACTATGTCGCTCGAGAACCCCATTGAACCCGTGATTATATTTAATCGGATAAGGGGATATGATTGCCTCTCCGTAAAACTGACTTCGGCCGGTTTTCAGCCTGCCATAAAGAAGATACAAGAGAAGTGGGAACAGGCTTACCCCGATCATATTTTCAGCTACGAGTTTCTCGATCAGCAAATCAAAGAGTTTTATGACAGCCAGCGCAGGATGTCAGTATTGCTTACCATTTTTACGGGGCTGGCTATTTTCATCGGGTGCCTGGGATTGCTGGGATTAGTAACTTTTATGGTTAGCCAGAAAACAAAAGAGATTGGTGTACGCAAGGTATTGGGGGCATCGGTAGAAAGTATTTTACTGAAGTTTTCGAGGGAGTTTGTGATATTGATTGTAATCGGGTTTGCGTTGGCGGCCCCGTTAAGCTGGTGGGTTACCCGGTTGTACTTAGACCAGTTTGCTTATAAGATTGAACTTGGCCCGTCCGTTTTCCTGATGGGAATAGGAGCATCACTTCTGATTGCGCTTATCACGGTAAGTTATAAGTCGATAAAAGCAGCAACGGTCAATCCCGTTGAATCGCTGCGGTATGAATAACCCCGGGCCAAGCAACAACCAGGCCTTCTTGCTGCAGGCCTGACGGTAATGCGTCAGGCCTTTTTTTTGAACCATTGGGCGTTAATCAGTTCCAGCATTTGCGGGTGCACGGCCCCAGCGGCAACGATTTCGCCACCATGTAAAAAATTATTGCCCCCGCTAAAATCAGTAACCGTTCCGCCCGCCTGTTGTACAATCAGGGCGCCTGCCGCCACATCCCAGGCGTTGAGGTTGTATTCAAAAAAGCCTTCAAACCGTCCGCACGCTACATAGGCCAGGTCAATGGCTGCGCTGCCCAGCCTGCGGATGCCGTGCGTTTTTTCCAGGAATTGCCGGATGATCTCCAGGTAGTGTTCTTTCTTATCCAGGTAGTTGTACGGAAAACCGGTTGCCAGCAGGCTTTCATTTAATTCGTTCACTGAAGAAACCTGTATTGGCTGGTCGTTACAGAAGGCCGGGCTGTTAGTTGTAGCATGAAAGCATTCATTGCGGTTAACCTCGTACACAACGCCAAGAACCGGCACGCCCTGTTTGGCCAGGGCCACGCTGATGGCAAATACCGGCAAGCCGTGCATAAAATTGGTGGTGCCGTCAAGCGGATCGATGATCCATTCAAACTCGCTTTGCGTAGATGATCCGGTGCCTTCTTCGGCAAGAAAACCGCTGCCGGGTATTAACCGCTTAAGGTTTCGCACCAGCCTTTGTTCTGCTTCTTTATCAACATAGGAGACCAGGTTATTAAACCCGTGTTTAAATTCAATCCGTGAGCGATCGAATGCCTGCGCTTCATCGCGGATGAATTGCCCCACCTCCCGGCAAATGGCAATCACTTCCGGCTTTATTTCTTCGAGGGTCATACGTTGATAAACTGTGGAAATATAATCAGAAACGCGCGAGGCTGCGGAAAGGTTTTTGATTGTTGATTAATCACCGGAATAGCCGGCAACAACAATCACCAATTCACCTTTCACTTCAGCACTGCTGAACCGATTGGAAATTTCCTGGAGGGTTCCGTTAACCGTTTCTTCGTAATACTTGGTAAGCTCCCGCGAAACAGAAGCCGGGCGCATGGCACCAAATGCGGCAATAAACTGCTCCAGGGTTTTTAAAAGGCGGTGAGGCGATTCGTAAAAGATCATCGTTCGCTCTTCTGCAGCAAGTTTTTTCAGGGCCGTTTGACGGCCCTTTTTGTGCGGCAAAAAACCTTCGAATACAAACCTGTCGCTTGGTAAGCCCGATTTGATCAGCGCAGGAACAAACGCTGTTGCCCCGGGCAGGCACTCGATTTTTATGCCGGCTTTAAGCGCTTCGCGAATAATTAAAAATCCGGGATCGGAAATTCCCGGTGTACCGGCATCGCTTACCAGGGCCATGCGTTCGCCATGCGCCATGCGCTTAACCAGCGAGGCAACAACTTTGTGTTCGTTAAAATTGTGAAAGCTTTGCAGCGGCCTGTTTATGGTATAGTGTTTCAGTAATTTGCCCGAGGTGCGGGTGTCCTCGGCCAGGATCAGGTCAACCGATTTCAGTACCTCCAACGCCCGCAGGGTAATATCGCCCAGGTTGCCGATGGGGGTGGGCACAATGTAAAGTGCGGTTTCTGAATCCATTACCTACCCGAAAGTTTATCGATAAGAGCAGCCAGTTTGCGGTCTTTTTCCGTAACCGTGTTGCCGGCATCGTGGGTGCACAGTTCAAAACTAACTATGTTCCAGGTGTTGGACCAGGTGGGGTGGTGGTTCATCTTCTCTGCTTCAATGGCCACTTTTGTCGTGAAGCCGAATGCTTCTGTAAAATCGCTGAACGTGAAGGTTTTGGTCAGGCGGTTGTTTTCTTCTTTCCACATGGCAAATCCGATTTTTGTTGGCTGACGAATGTACAACAAAATCTGCTATGCCTTAAAGGGCAATGAGTCCTTCAATAGCCG
>JAGUUF010000392.1 GCA_020063545.1 Cytophagales bacterium | reverse complement strand
TTAATGCTATCTTTAATTTGATGGAAAGATAACGAATTACGTTCGGGACATCTCAATTATTGCACATATGCGCAAAACATTCTTCCGGATACTTGCCCGCCTCAACAAGGTGCTTTTGCCCCGCACCAGCCGGAAAGATTTAACACGGTTAAGCAAAGTGGACAAAGCCATTGTAGCCTTCCGGTATTGGGTTACAACCAATTCCCTCGATTAATAAGCCTACTTAATTGATTATTAATGATTTATAGCCATCAGGCTATACTGATATACCTATTACTATGAAGAAAAATTATGTGTAATTTTACACATGTAATATTGCTTAATAATATAAATTAGATTATTATTGTGCAATAATACACATAAAGCTATGAAGGAACATGACAAACGCAGGTTGGAACTGGAGCTCAGGAGCTTCACTTCAAGGAATTTCGAAAGGCCGTCAGCATGCCGCAATCTTGACCAAATCAGGTATTACGTTCAGGAACTATGCGACAAAATCGAGGAGTACCAGGATCGGTTCAATTATGTACCGAACTGGGCCTATGCCCTGCTGGCCCAGTACAATGCCCGGCAGAATTACATGATTCACATCGAATTCAGGAATACGTATCGGTAATGCGGTTTATCCCCTCCCCTATTACGCCCCAGTTTGAGCTGCTGTACAGCGCTACAGCCAATAAGTCGGGCCGGATGCAATACCACCGCATAAAGCCCGGTCTGAGCAAAGTGCGCATCAGCCGCTCGGAGTTTATTAAAGCCTATAACTCGTTGCGTATAGTAGGTCTACGACCCATTCCGGTTACCGGGTCTGAAACTGACTTTCAGATTGAATTTTATGTGTAGGCTAAAATCCGTTCCAGGTCGGCCGGGGAATAGTTTATAGATTTGATGGTTTTATTGTCCGACTGGCGATAAACAAGCCATTTGTTACCTTCCTGCCTGTAGTAACAGGCTGTACCATCCTTTTGCCTGTAATGTTCAACGGTTGCTTTTGCCTCATCCTCGCTTTCGCAGGCTTTACTCATATTGGAGCGCTGCACTTCTTCAAATAAGGCTTTGAATTTTCCGGCCAGACCAAACTCAAGTATTGCCCCGGAGAGGACATACTGGATGTCGCAAAGGGCATCGGCAACAGCCACAATGTCCTTTTCCAACACAGCCACCTCAAGTTCCTTAACCTCTTCGGCTAAAAGGGCAACCCGTAACCTGCACCTGTCTTCAGGCGGAATTGCCGGATTCGGCAAAATGGGGTGCTTAAAGGTTCGGTGGAATTCAGCCACCAGGTTAAGGGCATCAGGTTGTTCCATTGCTCAGCGTTTTGTGTCAAGAAAGTAATTTCCCGTCAATTTTCTTCAAATTGTGGTACATTTGGAAGTATGCGCGTTTCTCTTTACAGGTATATCCGGCATGCCGCCTGCCTTATTATCGGGGTGGTCTTTCTGAATCTGAGTATGCTTAACGCAGAGATTCATGCCCTTGATCCTATTCTGTACAAGAATATCGTTAACCTGTTGTCGAGAACAGAATGCGGTGAAGAGAGTGATACTTCTTCGGAAGGCTCCGTTTATCAGGCTGACGATGCAAAATGCTTATATAAAATTTACTTTAGTTTAACCGCCTATTCTCATTTGATTTCCAGTCGGTTAACAGGGTTTATCTCTTCTATACACCTGCTGGATTTTACCCCTACTATAGTCCTTCCACCCCCTGAAATTACTGGCTAGGTTGGCGCCTTTTTAACGCCTTTACAGGCCCCGATTGTCTGAAGAATCAAGTCGGTTTGCCTGCTGGTAATTTATTTTGCCAGACAGAAGCAGATATCTCAAAAAATTCAAACAAGTTTTACACTACTTTAATTATGGAAATTTATAAAGCACTATTAGAAGGAAACAGAAAGTGGGTTGAAGAGCAACTGAAAGAAGACCCAAACTATTTCAATGACCTCGCCAAAGGGCAGAGCCCCCAGGTTCTATGGATTGGCTGTTCCGACAGCCGTGTACCGGCCAACCAGATTACGGGCACCAAACCCGGAGAAATTTTTGTGCACCGTAACATTGCCAACATGGTCGTGCACACTGATATGAATATGTTAAGCGTGCTGGACTATGCCGTTAATGTTTTAAAAGTACGCCATGTAATTGTTTGCGGGCATTATGGCTGTGGGGGTGTGAAAGCCGCCATGGGTAGCAAGCAATATGGCCTTATCGACAACTGGCTGCGCAACATTAAAGATGTTTACCGGCTTTATAAAGATGAACTGGAAGCCATTGCAGACGAGGAGCAGCGCTTTGACCGCTTCGTTGAACTGAACGTGATTGAGCAGGTGTTTGACCTTACCAAAACATCCATTATTCAGAATGCCTGGAAATCCCGCAACCAGCCTTATGTACACGGGTGGGTATACAGCATTCAAACCGGAATTATCAAAGACCTGAAAGTAAGTTTCGACAGTACAAGCAAAATCCCTCAAATATACAGGATTGACATCCCGGTGATTGCCTGAAGCGGTAAGGCCGCCTCACTTTAGTAATATCAATCTGTTTCTATCTTTGCGGCTTAACCCCGCAAGAATGAAGGGAAATTTTGTTGACGAACTCAGGTGGCGCGGCATGCTGCACGACATGATGCCGGGAACGGAAGAGCAACTGGGTAAGGAACCGACCACAGGCTACATTGGATTTGACCCCACGGCCGATTCGCTTCATATCGGCCACCTCGCGCAGATTTTAACGCTGGTTCACTTTCAGCAGTGCGGGCACAAACCCATTGCATTGGTGGGCGGTGCTACCGGAATGGTAGGCGACCCTTCCGGTAAATCAGCTGAGCGAAATCTGCTAACCGAAGAAGTTCTGCGGCACAACGAATCCTGTGTAAAAAGCCAGCTTGAAAGATTCCTTGATTTTGGAACCGGGAAGTACGGAGCAGAAATGGTGAACAATTACGATTGGTTTAAGGATTTCAGGTTTCTGGAATTCATCCGGGATGTGGGCAAACACATTACGGTTAACTACATGATGGCCAAGGATTCGGTAAAAAGCAGACTGGAAACCGGACTATCCTTTACTGAATTTACCTATCAACTTGTTCAGGGCTATGATTTTTACTACCTGTACTCCCATAACAACTGCAAATTGCAAATGGGCGGTTCAGACCAATGGGGTAACATCGTTACCGGAACAGAACTAATAAGGAGGAAAACTAATGGTGAAGCCTTTGCCCTTACTACAACCTTGATTACTAAAGCCGATGGTACCAAGTTCGGTAAAACCGAGCAGGGAAACGTTTGGCTCGATGCCAAGCGTACCTCGCCCTACGCATTCTATCAATACTGGCTAAACCTTTCAGATGAGGATGCGGCCAACATGATTAAGGTATTTACATTAAAGGGAAAGGACGAGATACAAAGTTTAGTGACGGAACATGCCAAAGCACCGCACTTACGCAAGCTTCAACAGGCGCTGGCTGAAGATATTACCATTCGGGTACACTCCAAAGCCGATCTGCAAAAAGCTATTCGGGCCTCGTCCATCCTGTTTGGGCAATCCACTACGGCCGACCTGGAAGAGCTGGATGAAACCACGTTGCTTGCCGTGCTTGAAGGCGTACCCCAGGTAACGATTGCCCGAAGTGAGTTCGAACGGCAACCCTCTGTTACCGACTTATTGAGTGAAATTACCAAAGGCGTTATCTTTCCATCAAAAGGCGAAGCACGGAAAATGATCCAGGGAGGTGGTGTGAGCATTAACAAATCAAAAATCAATGACCCTAACCAGAAAAGCGATTTTAGGTTGCTGCACAACCGGTATTTGCTGGCGCAGAAAGGAAAAAAGAACTACTTCCTTATTGATGTTAAATAAAAAAGCCGGAATAATCTCATCCGGCTTTCCAGGCACTAAGCTAAGCTTGGCTTAGTTGGCACTCTTTAACCTGAATTTTACATACACCTGGATGGTGCTGTTTTTCAACTTTGCATCGCCAAAACTGCCGTCATCAGTAAGCGCGTTGGATAATCCGAGGACGTATCGTGCTCCAAACCCGATTTTCATTGGCAGGTCAACCTCAATACCAAACGCTCCGGAAATATCGCTTCCTTTAAAATCATCTTTAACATCACTCGTGTCTCCGTCAAACTCTTCTTCGGCACTCATGAGCACTCCAAATTGCGGCCCGGCATGAATGCTGAGCATATCGTTAATATTATACCTTAGCAAAATGGGTACGTTAAGATAACTGAGCGTTAAATTTCCTTCAACGCTTGGGATATCATATTCACTGCCCTGCAATGAATAAAGAAGTTCAGGTTGTAAACCAAATTTATCTGACAACATCAGGTTCACAAATACACCGCCATGAAATCCGATTTTGGACTTCGTATCCAAGGTAAATTGATCGGATGAGATGTCGGTATTGGCAATGTTAACACCGCCCTTTAAACCGAAACCAAGGCCTTGGGCAAAAGCTACTGCGCCTGCACCCAATAGAAAAACAGTTACTACTATTTTTTTCATGTGTATAGGGTTTTGTTTGTACTTAGTTAGCAAAAATCTACTTAGCGGCCTTCTTAAATGAATTTAATGGTACAACAATATTGATATGAATGACCCTGTTTTTGGAATCCTCCTCGTCCATTAAATCCGAAAGGCCGTAATTATAGCGAAGTTCAACCGCTGCCTGCCTGTAAACGATGACCCCTAAACCGCCTTGTAATCCAAAGTCTACCCGGTTATCAAAATAGATCTCCGTGTCTTCTTCCGGATTGTACGAAACCGGAGGTTCTCCAAATTTTACTTTACCCTTGACTGTAACATTAAAAGGCGTACCAAATAAATCGGTTGTAACCTTGGTTTTTGCCTGTCCGCCAATTCCCACAGCAACAGATGGCCCGGCTAAAAGATAAACTTTTGCAGTCGGGCCCAGGTAAATCTTTGCGAACACAGGCACTTCAAGGTAATCAATACGTGTTTTGTTTTCGATGCTTATGAAAAATGTCTGGTCTGATTCTTCCGCATTAAATCCAAAACCCTTTTGGGTAAAATTCAACTCGGGCTGTAATGAGAACGTATCGTTAAGTTTGAATTCAAAGCCTGCCCCAACACTAAATCCTACTTTAGAAACCTGGTCTATTCCATCAGTTTCCGTTGCGCTTGTATTCGATAGGGTGGCTCCTATTCTTGGGTATACCAGGGCTTGTGAAAAACAAGATCCCGCTAAAATGCTAAAAAATATAGCTCCTAATGTTTTCATACGTATGGTATAAAAATAAAAAAGCCGGGGATTATTTCCCGGCCTTTTTCAGTTAACGCTTAAACCTTAATTTCCAAATAACTGGTAGCCCAAGGAAATCTGAAATACATTATTCTTGAATTCAATTCCATCAACATCTGCCGTATTCGCTAATCCAAGACAGTAGCGGAGGGTAGCATTCAATTTTCCGAAGTTTGCACCCGCGCCAACATTTAATGATAAATCTGTGCCTTTCATGCCATCTTTGGCATCACTTGGGTCGGTACTCATTAGTAAGCCGATTTGTGGGCCTGCCTGAATGTTGAATTTCTCAGCAATTGAATACTGGAACATAACCGGAATACTCAGGTAGTTCATAGTAAAATCATCACCAGAATCACTCACTTTAAGCGAATTGTACAGCAGTTCTGGCTGAACAGAAATGGCATCGCTAAGGCCAAAGTTAGCATATGCACCAAAATGAAAACTGGTACCATTTTCAGAGTCAGAACCAAAACCTTCTACATCAACTTTTAGTGTAGCCATGTTAAGTCCGGCTTTCAACCCCCCTTTTATTTGGGCGAAGGCTACAGAGGTAAGAGCAATAAGTACTACAAAAATTACTGGTTTTTTCATAATAGTTAGGGTTTTGTTAATAACGCACAAAGTAGGGAAAAACTACTTACCTAACAAGTGGTAGGTTAATTACCGAATTTAAAGAGCTTGTATCCTAAAGACACCTGGATAACCTGGTTTTTAACAGCGTCAAACGAAGGGTCATCATCAATTTTGGAAAGCCCCATGTTGTAACGCGCATCAATGGTAAACCTCAGGGGCAAATCCCAGCCCACACCCAGCGCTAAACTCGTATCGGAATTTTTAAAGCTGCTTTTCACATCAGTACCATCAATTTCGGCCTTGCTCAAAAAGCCGAACTGCGGGCCAACCTGCAGATTTAAACCGGCAAGTAGGTAAATTTTCAGCAACACCGGTATGTTGATGTAATCAAAATTGCTTTCCACATTGTTGCCGTCAAACGAAAATTTCGAGCCTTGTTGTGAGAACATAAGTTCGGGCTGTATACCAATTTTGGTAAACTTAAACAGCGCAAAGGCACCGCCATGAAACCCGGTTTTGTTCTTTATCGATCCGCCAACATCTTCCGCATCAAACTTGGCGAAGTTAAGCCCCCCTTTAACACCAAGCGAAAACTGAACCTGTGCCTTGCCAACCGCAACAGTGGCCAGAACTAAAACAATAATTAAACTGATCTTTTTCATAACTTCTTTTTAAGGTTAAACTTAATTGGTGAAAGATAAACAAGATAAGCCATCATGGCAATATACTGTCGTTAACAGGAAATGGAATTGTGGGTTGAAGCACGGGGTTTGATTTAACTTCCCGGGCAATGGTTTCCAGGGCTGGTCGGTTACCCGCCCATGCCCTGCGGGCAATGCCGTTGTTCACATCAAAGTACAGCATCGATCGTAGTTTCCGGTCAGCATCTTCCGTTCCATCCAACAGCATGCCAAAGCCGCCATTAATTACTTCGCCCCAGCCAACACCTCCCCCGTTGTGAATGGAAACCCAGGTTGCCCCACGGAATGAATCGCCAATTACATTATGAATTGCCATATCGGCCGTAAACTTCGAGCCATCGTAAATATTCGAAGTCTCCCGGTAGGGACTGTCCGTTCCCGAAACATCGTGGTGATCGCGGCCTAATACTACCGGGCCAATCTTGCCCTCGCGGATTGCCCGATTAAACGCTACCGCAATCTTTATCCGGCCCTCCGCATCGGCATACAGAATGCGGGCCTTTGAGCCAACAACCAGGTTGTTTTTCTTTGCCTGCTTAATCCAACTGATATTGTCATGAAGCTGCGGGTGAATTTCCTCCGGAGCGTGTTGCAGGATTTGCTCCAGCACGTGTGCGGCAAGTTTATCGGTAATGTCTAAATCGCTTTCCTTACCAGAAGTGCATACCCACCTGAACGGACCAAATCCATAATCAAAACACAGTGGCCCCATAATGTCCTGTACATAGGATGGGTACCGGAAATCAATGCCGTTTGCTGCCGTTACATCGGCCCCGGCACGCGAGGCCTCCAGCAAGAAGGCGTTGCCATAATCAAAAAAGTAGGTGCCTTTGGCTGCATGCTTATTTATTGCTGCTGCCTGCCTGCGCAGCGATTCCTGTACGTGAGTTTTAAATTTCTCCGGCCGGACTGCCATAAGCTCGTTCGATTCGTGAAACGACAGGCCTGCGGGGTAATATCCCCCGGCCCAAGGGTTGTGCAGGGAGGTCTGGTCGCTGCCTAAATCAACATAAATATTCTCAGCATCAAATTTTTCCCACACATCCACAATGTTTCCGCGGTAGGCTATGGAAACAATTTCTTTACCAGCCTTTGCCTTGTTAACGCGCCTTGCCAGTTCATCCAAATCGCTAACCACCTCATCAACCCACCCCTGCTCATGGCGTTTAAAGGTTGCTTTGTCATTCACTTCGGCAACAACAGTTATGCAACCTGCAATGTTGCCGGCCTTAGGTTGGGCACCGCTCATGCCGCCAAGTCCGGAGGTGAGAAATAGTTTGCCTTCAAGCCCCTCCCCTCTTTTCGAAATCTTTCTTCCGGCATTGAGTACTGTTATTGTTGTACCATGTACTATCCCTTGAGGACCGATATACATGTATGAGCCGGCCGTCATTTGCCCGTATTGGGTTACACCCAGGGCATTGTAGCGTTCCCAGTCATCCTGTTTTGAGTAGTTGGGAATCATCATACCGTTGGTAACCACCACACGGGGGGCATCCGCTGAAGATGGAAACAACCCCATAGGGTGACCGGAGTACATATGCAGGGTTTGCTCATCGGTCATGGTGGCCAGGTACTTCATGGTTAGCAGGTATTGGGCCCAGTTTTGAAAAACGGCTCCATTGCCACCGTATATAATCAGTTCGTGCGGGTGTTGGGCTACTGCGGGATCCAGGTTATTCTGGATCATCAGCATGATGCTGCCTGCCTGTTTGGATTTATAAGGGTATTCCGAAAGCGGTCGGGCATACATGGGGTAGTCGGGCCGGAAACGGTACATGTATATTCGGCCAAAGTCAAGCAGTTCTTTGTAGAACTCCGGTGCAAGTATTTCGTGATGCCTGGGGTGAAAATACCGCAGCGCGTTTTTTAAAGCCAGTTTTTTTTCGGAAGCGGTGAGTATATCCTTGCGTTTTGGTGCATGGTTTACCGAACCGTCATACTCCCTGGGTTCGGGCAACGCATCAGGAATTCCCTGCAGGATCTGTTGCTTAAAATCAAGCGTTGTACTTACCGGCATGTTGTTTTAATTGTTGTTCCAACTCGGGTAACCGGCTTTTGGCGTTGCGGTATCCAATTTGAAATATCTCTTTACCTTTTGCCAGGTCAAAGGTACTGAACTTACCCAGTTCGGGCGACTCAAAAACAAAGTTGCAGTGGATTTTGCTGTGGGACGTACTTACGTTAATGGCAATCAGCAGGCTGCGTTCGGTTACTTCTTTAACATTTTTAATATCGAATCGCTGGTCAACCGGGTTGCAATGGCTGCCGATAATGAAATCGCACTTCCCTACCAGCGGGCGTGCCGGCAGGTTATCCATCAGGCCGCCATCCACATAAACATGCCCATCCAGCGTTACCGGGTTAAAAATTGCCGGAATGCTGGAGGAAGCAATCACGGCAGGGATCAATTCACCTTCCGTAAAGTACACCACTTTACCCAGCCGGATTTCGGTTGCTGTAACGGTTAAGGATGGATTTAATTTTTCGAAACGGTTATGGGGTATATGCTTATGCATTACATCTTTAAAGCCTTCCATGCTCAGCAGTCCTGTCCAAGACCATGCCGGGCGTACAGAATTCAGGAAGCCCATAGAAGTAATAATCTCCAGGATTTCATCCGGCTTATAGCCGGCACAATAAAACGCACCGGCCACTGCACCCGCACTCGTACCGGACACTGCCGAAAAGCTTAAGCCGAGTTCTTCAATTGCCTTAATTACGCCAAGATGGGCAATACCGCGGGCCCCACCGCCAGAAAGTGCCAGTCCGATTTTCATAAGTCGCTAAGGCGGAATGTTTGATCAAGCCGCACGCCTTTTTCGGAATGTTTAACCGTGCAGCACTCGTGTACAGGGTCGTGTTCAAAGAAAAGAATGTACTGCTTATCGGCTGCTTCTTTCAGAAACATAGCTTTTTCTTCCAGTGTCATCAGCGGCCGCGTATCATAACCCATTACATAGGGTAGCGGTATATGACCGGTAGAAGGAATAAGGTCAGCCATAAAGCAAATGATCTTGTCTTTATACCGAATCATCGGGATCATCATCTTGTCGGTGTGGCCGGAAACATAAAGAAGAGTAAACTGGGTAAATGGCGAACCCGCCTGCGGGTTTGTAAACTGCAACTGCCCGCTCTCTTTCATGGGCAGAATATTTTCACGTAAAAAGCTGGCCTTCTCTCTGGGGTTCGGTTCGGTGGCCCATTTCCAATGTTCGGCATTCGACCAGTACATTGCATTTTTAAACGTCAGCTCAAGCCGTTCACCGTTTCGTTTAACACCCCCTCCGCAGTGGTCGAAGTGCAGGTGAGTAAGGAACATATCGGTTATATCCGAAGGTTCGAAGCCTGCTTTCCGAATGGAGTTTACCAGGGTATCGTTGCCATGCAGGTAGTAATGGCTAAAAAATTTTTCATCCTGCTTATCGCCAATGCCGTTATCAATCAGGATAAGCTTGTTGCCGTCTTCAATCAGCAGGCAGCGCATTGCCCATGTGCACAGGTTATTATCATCAGCCGGGTTGGTTCGTTGCCAGATGGTTTTAGGCACTACGCCAAACATGGCACCGCCATCGAGTTTAAAAAATCCGGTGTTGATTACATGCAGCTTCATGTTGCACATTCACTGGGTTACATGTCTATTACAACAATAACCAGTTGCCAAGATACAAACAAAAATGGCTGCCTTTTATGCAGCCACCTGACGAAAGAATTAAGTTTGTCTTATATCCCTTATTCCTTATTCCTTATTCCTTATTCCTTCACCACACCCATCGCAGCAAATTTATCGATGCGTTGTTGAATCCGGTCTGCAGGCGAAACCGCAGAAAGTTCTTTTGTACTGGCGAGGATCACACGTTTTACTTCATTCGCCATCCATTTAACATCGGTGTGGGCACCGCCTAATGGTTCTTTAATAATGCCGTCAATCATGTTGAGTTGCAGCATGTCTTTGGCTGTTAGCTTCAGCACTTCAGCAGCCTGTTCTTTGTAGTCCCAGCTACGCCATAAAATAGAGGAACAGGATTCAGGCGATATCACGGAATACCAGGTATTTTCCAGCATATACACTCTGTCGCCAATGCCGATACCCAGCGCCCCGCCTGAAGCACCTTCGCCAATGATGATGCAGATAACGGGCACTTTAAGGGTGAACATTTCTTTCAGGTTACGGGCAATGGCCTCGCCCTGGCCGCGCTCCTCTGCTTCAAGGCCAGGAAATGCACCCGGAGTGTCAATAAATGTTACAATGGGTTTATTAAACTTTTCGGCCATGTGCATAAGGCGCAGTGCCTTGCGATAGCCTTCCGGGTTGGCCATTCCGAAGTTGCGCATCTGGCGTTGCTTGGTAGTGCGACCTTTTTGCTGGCCTATCAGCATGAAGGTTTGTCCGTCTATGGTTCCCAAGCCGCCAACCATGGCTTTATCATCGGCCACGTTCCGATCACCGAACAATTCGATAAACTCGGTAGTAATTTCGTAGATGTAATCTAGGGTATAAGGCCTGTCAGGGTGGCGCGACAATTGTACCCGTTGCCAGCCGGTAAGGTTTTCGAAGGTTTCCTTTTTTAAATCGATTATTTTCTTTTCCAGCGCTTTAATGGCCTCGCTTACTTCTTTATCATTATCGCCAGCCAGGTGTTTCATATCCTGCAGCTTGGCCTCCAGTTCGGCAATTGGTTTTTCAAATTCGAGCAGCATACCAGCATGGATGAGCAGGCAAAGTTAACAGGATTGTGGAATATTGAAATAATACGACCCATCGATAAAAGGGTTGCTATCCATGTTAAAGCTTTTAGCAGTCTAATGCATCCAGTACCCTGTCGCGTTCTTCTTCAAGGAAATCAATAAATTCTTCCACCGTAGCATAGCCTTCATCCGCAACCAGGTTGGTAACATACTCGCAGTTTTTGCCTTTGCGAAGCAATGAGAAACTTTTTTTAAATAAAGTAGATACTTGCGAGCAATTGCCGCTTAGTGCTGCCTCCTGTAAATCGCGCCAGACCTGTTCCAGTTGTGACTCCACTGCATTGCAGTCAACTTCTTCATCTTTGCATGACACTGTAAGCAAAGCAAAAAGAATAATGATCACACCTCTCAAAATAATGCCTGCCCTCATATTCATCTCTTTAGAAATAATGCTCACTGATTATGTAATTATAAGATAGAATAATCTGAATAAAGATATTTGAAAACGGCTGTTTATAAAAAAGCCCGCTAAAGGGCTCTTTTCTAAGCGGTCCGGACGGGACTCGAACCCGCGACCTCCTGCGTGACAGGCAGGCATTCTAACCAGCTGAACTACCGGACCAAAATCAATACACGTTGTTCATCTTCTCAGAACTTTCCCGCGGGGCACCCGCGACCCTCCCGCCTTGGCGGTACAGGCATTCTAATGCTGACGCTTCGGTCAGCATCCTGATACGCTTTGCGTCATCAGGACCAGCTGAACTACCGGACCAGCAAACAGGGTGCAAAGATAACTGACCGTGCCGGATCTCCAAAAACGGATAAAATTTTACCGGGGGAAAGCCTGATTATTTCAGTTTAAAATAGAAATCCCCAATGATGTTAGAGTTTTCCCAGGGATTTTGCCGGTCACCGGATTGCCGCAGCACATTTGCCCGTACTTCTTTAAAAACCTGTTCGATGGTACGTCCCGGCTTACTCATGGCCTTAATCAGTTCCTGGGTGTATAAGCCGTTTCGGCCGGTACCATCAGAAGCGACTGAGCCCGGTGAGGTGGCATACGCAATAAATGCACCCCTCGCCTTTTTCATTTCACCCAGCCCGGTGGATTCGCCAATGCTGCGGTGCAGTGCAGGGAACGGATTGTTCCGGCAGGCATCCAGGATAACAATGTTCATCCGGCTGTTCGACATCTCCATTTGGGCCAACACCATCTTCTGGATTGGGAAACAGAAGCGGGCTATATCATCCTCATACATGATTTCGGCATCCACGGGAACAATATAGTTCTCGTTATCGTGCTGCAAACCATGCCCGGCATAGAAAAACAGGCCAACGGTTTTATCGCGCTCGCCCTGGTTAAGCTTGTCCCTGAACTTCATCATTTCGGCCCGTATTTTACCGTAGCTCGCATCCGTAATCAGGGTAACATCAAAGTTCATGGTTTTGAGCACCTCGGCAAAGTCGGTCGCATCGTTAACCGGGTTTTTGAGTACACCAATTTGCTTGGAATAGGCAGAGTTGCCGATAACCAGCGCATACCGCTTCTCATCACCAAAAAGTTCTTCCAGTGTAGGCTCTTTGGGTGTAGTTACTACGGGTTGTTGAACAACCGGAACGGGATTGCTCGCAACTTTCTCTTCTGTTTTAACCGGCTCTTGTTTTACCTCAACTTTTTGCTCTGATTTTACAGGTTCGTCCTTCTTTTGCTGCGGCTGGTTTTGAACAACAACCGGAGTACTGGATTCGGTTTTAACTTCGGTATTGCGTGATTTCGGGTCGGAGAGCATGGCAATGCTGTTCTTAACCGATTCATTGCCGGGTTGAATGGCCTGGGCCGCCTGTAAGTCGGCCAATGCGGAGGACATGTTACCCATCTTGGCATACACACCCGAGCGCTCGGTTAGTATCTGGAACTCCTTCTGCTTATCGCTGCGCAGGATTTTCAGCGCCTCCGAATATTCAAGTATCGCATCGTTATAGAGTTTTTCATTTTCATAACACTTGGCAATGAACCAGTGAATATTCCCAACGTTTCCATGCTTCAGGTTAAGACTTTGCTTTAAGTCTTCCGCGGCTGCGGCATAATCGTTAAGTTTAAAAGCGGCCATTCCCCGCCAGTAGTAGGCATCCACATCAAATTTTTTGTCGCGAATGGGCCGGGTCAAAAAATCAGAAAGGGTTTCAATAGCACCATAGTAGTCTTTGTTATTGTACTTTTTCAGGCCTTCATCGTAGAGTTTATACTGACCCCACGCAATTGTTGCGAAAACCTGAAAAAAAACTACCAGCAATGCTATTCTCATAACACTTTAGAAATTAAATGAAATTCCAAACTGGATATTCAATGAAGGAAACCCCTTGGTTACCATTGGAAAATTATCATCGAGATAGGCCTCAACTGTAGGTTCATACGATTGTGTACTAATGAAAGTTACAGGAAGAGTGTATCCAAGTGAAGGTTGCACAAAGAAACTCACTTTTCCATTGGGGAAGAATTCAAGTCCACCACCGATAAATATACCTCCAGTTACTTCTGATTTCTCCTTTAATATGTCATAATCGTCCGGTCCCCATTCAATTCCGCTTTCCTCTAGATCCCACGTGGCACCATCATTATAAGACAGATAATAATCAGAAACACCGAAAACATCGGTTCTTTTGGAATATGAAACGAATGGTTTAGCAAATGCATACACAGCAATTTTTGAATTATCACTTATTGGAATAAGGTTTAATTTGAGGTTAAAGGCCAAGGATGTTAAACTTAGGTCGCCTCCTGTAAGATTAATTATATAGCCTTGCCAATAACCATCTCCCAAATCCTCTACATAAGCTCCCCCAATATCACTGGTTATTTCAGGAT
>JAGUUF010000096.1 GCA_020063545.1 Cytophagales bacterium | reverse complement strand
TGCCCGCTCATCACCATTGAATTTTCCCCATGTGGCGTTCCACACATACCGGCCCGGGAATTTGCGATGGGTAAGTACGCCACCGGTTTTGGCATCGATCACAATCATGCTCAGCAATCCTTCGGAGACTACTTCCTTGCGCACGGTTGTAACCTTGGCAGAAACCGTATTGTAAACCGGAACGGTTTTACCGTCAACTTTTGCTTCGCCCACTTTTACGCTGTCTTTGGTAACGGTTTCCACCCGTTCGTTTACCATAGTGTTGCCCACCGAAAAATCATCGAAGTGCAGGCGCAGTACCTGGTCGGTGCGGGGAAGGTTCAGGTTCTTCGCCTCACCGGGAGTGAAGAAGCGCACAAAGTCACGTTCGGTATAATTGCGGTGAAGGTATTCTTCAACTTTATCCTGGAAGAATCCGCCACTGAGGTTGTACCGGGTTGGTACGGCTACTTGCTCCACCACCACAAAAACAGTTGCTTCGAATTTGGCCTTTTCCAGGTACTCCACCACATCTTTATAATTGGGAACATACTGGTTTGCTTCGGCAAACTGAAAGTAGGCGCGTTTAGCATCGTTACGCGTGCCTTTCATTAATGATGTGATGCCTTCATTATAGAGTTCATCGGCAGCTTTTTCTTTTATCGGTCCGAGCTGATCGTAATAGCTTTTAGGATTGGGTATTACCCGAAGGGCGCCCGGGGCCTGCCGGATGGCCTCGTACATGTTGTTTATTTTCTGGTACGATTCGAGTGCATTCTTCCACTTGTTGTTTGAGTTGGAAGCAACCTGGTTTTTGGCATCGGTTTCGAGCCACTCCAACGCCATGGGGTAGCTGTTGCGCAACGTTTCTTTTGATTTGGCATGATCGGGATTTTGCCGCAGCCGGCCGATGGCCTGCATCACGGCTCCGTAATAATCGCCCCGCTCGTAAGCCTGTTTACCGGATGAACAACCTAGTAAAACGAGGGCTAACAAATACAGTACAGTTCTCAGCATACGTATTTTTTAAAGTAGTCTTGGCAAAACAAGTGCCCGAATTTAGACAGATTAATTCTTTTCAGGCGAAAAAAAATAAACCAGGATATCATCCACCGTATCGCGCCAGTTTCCCCAGGAGTGCCCCTGGCTGGTTTCGGTATACTGGTAGGTGCAGGTGTTTTTATCAAAAATTTCTTTCATTTTCTGGGACCCCTCGCGGGCATCGTTGATGGTGCCCGTGGTGAGAAAGATTTTTACTGGAGGATTGGAGGCCTCTTCGCAAAAATTATAGATGGCCGGTTTGAACCAGAATGCCGGTGACTGGATGCCGGCCATTCCGAAAACATCAGGCCTTGCAAAGGCAAAATAGGCGGCTGTTAACCCGCCCATGCTGGTGCCGATAATGGCCCGCTCGTTGCGTGTGGCTCTTAGTTGCAGTTTTGATTCAACCTGCGGAACAAATTCATCGGTAAAAAACGAGAGGTACTTTGCATTCATGGCCAGCTCCTGCATCCTGCGGTTGTTGGATCGGTTTACCGGCTCCCGGTGGTCAACCAGCACAACGATCAGGGGCCTGATTTTTTTCTGGTCGATTAAATTGTTGAGGATTACCTGCAGGTTGCCCATGCGTTCATGCAGGTATTCGTATCCATCGGTAAAGTAAACGATGGCATATTTTTCATTCGGATTATAGTGAGGTGGGTAATAAACAGAGTAGGTTACCTGGTAGCCCAATAGTTTACTGGTAAACAGGATGTCGCACTCCAGTTTTCCCTGTAGTGTTCCGGGTTTGGGTTCAGTTATGGGGTCGGGCTTCCATTGCGGCATTCTCAACTCTGAGTTGGGGCTGCCGCCTCCCACACCCGACCATTGCTGGTGGCGATTGACCGGATCAATAATCCATTCGGTGTCGTTGAGCAGGATCTTGTAATCAAGCCGGGCATCATCCGGGAAGGCAGCTTTTGCCACCCACAAGTCGGTGCCAGGTACGCGTGTTCCGTTAAATGAATTGGAATTTCTGTACCCCCAGTTGTTGAAATCGCCACGCCATGCCACCTGGCTGGCCGTGCCTCGGTACAAAAACAAAACCGAATCGTGCTCAACCAGCGGTATGCTGTTATTGGCAACAAGCGATTGCCAAAGCGTGTTTAACCCCGCTTGCCGTGCCGAATCCGATCCCAGGGAAGCTATACGATTAATCTCGGCTGTTACACCATTAATGATGGAGTAATCCTGGGCACACAGACTACCTGCAAAAAAGCAACATGCAACTAATATCCGGTTCATTTGGCTTGGCGCATAACCACTTCATCGCGGTCATCTACCCGCAAACTTAACAAACCGGCTACAATCATGGAGACGCCACCGGTAACCAGGATGTAAATGGATTCACCACCAAAAGCGTGCTTCAGTAAAAAGCCGAGGATGGTTCCGGCAATTATCTGCGGGATTACAATAAAAAAATTGAATACGCCCATGTAGTACCCCATTTTTTCGGCCGGCAGCGAGCCCGACAGCATGGCATAGGGTATGGACAGGATGCTGGCCCATGCAATACCCACACCCACCATGGAGAGAATTAGCAGGTTAGGATTCTGTAAAAAATAAAAAGAGGCAAGCCCGAGGCCGCCCAGGGTTAGGGCAACCAGGTGTGTTAGTTTGCGACTTGAATATTTGGCGGCAACCGGCAACACAAAAGCGGCTAAAGCGGCTACACCATTGTAAACAGCGAACAGAAAATTTACCCAGTCGGCCCCGTCATTATAGGCCTGGCCTGTCGAGTCGGCAGCATTGTAAAAGTATTTCGTAACTACCGGTGTTGTGTAAATCCACATAGAGAACAGCGCGAACCACGAAAAAAACTGAACGCGCGCAAGCTGCACCATGGTTTTGGGCATGTTCAGAAAATCGCTGGCCATGTGTACAATGCCGAGGTACGACCGCTGCTGCCGGATATACATCCCCGATAACAGGAACAGCGCCCCGAAAAGAATAAGCCCACCCGGCAATACGTACAATTCTTTTTCAACTTCTGTGTTGAGTACGAGAGCCGCTATGGTTATCCCGATAAGGACGAGTGCCAAGCCGTATTTAAAAAATCGCTTGCGGCTGATTTCTTCGTTTTCAAGTTTGCGTTTTTCGCGGCTCTTCAGTTTTTCGTGTTGTTCAGCCGTTGGCGGATACTCCTTTGTGCTGAACACCGTCCACATAACGGTAACAAACAGCATGAATGCGCCCACGTAAAAAGAGTATTTCACTGAATCGGGTACGGTGCCTTCTTCAGCTGTATTCGGAATATTCAGCCAGTTGGAAAAGATATAGGGAAGGAGGGAAGCCACTACAGCACCCGTGCCGATGAAAAAACTTTGCATGGCAAAACCGGTGGTGCGCTGTGCCGGGGGCAGCATATCGCCTACAAATGCTCGGAATGGCTCCATGCTGATGTTGATGGAGGCATCCATTATCCAGAGCATGCCTACGGCAACCCACAATGCAGGAGAATTGGGCATAAAGCAAAGAGCAAGCGAAGCGAGGATGGCCCCAATAGTAAAGTAAGGACGCCTACGGCCCCACGTGGGGTGCCACGTTCGGTCGCTGTAAAACCCGACAATGGGTTGAACAATTAAACCGGTAATGGGTGCGGCCAGCCAATAGGCAGCAAGGTCCTCCGGTTTGGCGTCAAGTGTTTGAAAAATGCGGCTGGTGTTGGCGTTTTGTAAGGCGAACCCAAACTGAATGCCAAGGAACCCGAAACTCATGTTCCAGATTTGCCAGAAACTCAGGCGCGGCTTGGTGATAGCAGATAATGAACTCATCGGTTAGTGATTTACCAGGAAATAAGGATGTCTTCTGTACCGTTTGCAAATGCTACCGTCTGAACCGGCTCTTCCGGTGCTGGCTCCGGGTCGGAAATAGGGTCGTACTTTTCGAGTTGCTCGAAAAACCGGTTTATTTCTGATACGACTTTTTGCCTTGTTCCATTCACGGTAAGCGCATCAAGAGGTGAAAAACCATGAAGCACCACTTTTACTGTTCGGGTGCCATCATCAAAATTTCCCTGAGGCTTCCCAATAATAAGTTTACGCTCGGTTGGCAGCAGCGAAATGCTGCGGGTTAAAAACTGACCTTCTTTGTATCCGAACGTTTGTCCGTCATCGGTATAGTAAAGAAACGATGACTCCTTTTCGCTGTGGTAGATGTGGAGTTCAAGCGTATCGGTTGAAACGCTGGTGTTGACACCCGGCTCCTGCATGGGGATGATGGCTCCTTCTTTAATATAAACCGGCAGGCGGTGTAGGGGGCATTCTACCAGCATTTCGTTTGGGCCATAAACGGGTTGCCCATCGTACAGGGAATACCATTTTCCTTCGGGCAGGTATATTTTGGTAATTTCTTTTGTGCTTTCGGCAGGTGCCACCAGGATGGCCGGCCCGAACAGGTATTGGTTGTGGAACTGGTTGTTGTAAATGGCGGCATCATTCGTGTAGTCAATTGCCAACGACCGTTGCACGGGCATACCGTTTTGTGATGCTTCGTAGAAAACCGAGTAGATATACGGCATCAGGCGGTAGCGCATCCGGATGTAGTTCCGGCAAATCTGTTCAGCTTCTTCTCCGTACGTCCACGGTTCGGTGTCGCGCGAGTTAATCATGGAGTGCCCGCGGAAGAACGGGGATAAACTGCCGATGGAAAGCCACCGGGTAAACAATTTGCTGTCGGCATTGCCAACAAACCCGCCAACATCGTAGCCGGCAAAGGCAATGCCGGTTAGCCCCATGCTGTTCACCAGGCGCACACCCAGCAGCATGTGTTCATCGTAAGCAACGTTGTCGCCCGTCCATACGGCAGCGTAGCGTTGCACGCCAGAAAAACCCGAGCGGGTAAGGTTGAAGGGTCGCTTGCCGTTAAGTTGGCTAACCACTCCCTCGTAGGTGCTGCGCGCCATCTGCAGGCCGTATATGTTGCGGCCTCTGCGCATGGTTGCTTTGTTACCTTCAAAATCAAGTTCAATATTTTCGGGCAGCATATGGCCCCAGGTGGCAATTTCGTTCATGTCGTTCCAGAAGCCGTCAATGCCCAGGTTGGTGTAAGCCTTCAACTTCTCGGCCCACCAGGTTCGTGTTTCGGGCTTCGTAAAATCCGGAAAGTGACACCAGCCGGGCCATACCTGCCCGGTGTAATGGGTACCATCCGGGTACTTTAAAAATACATCCCGTTTGATGCCGTCATCATAAGCCTCATACCCTTCTTCAACCTTAATGCCCGGATCGCACATCACCACTACGTGAAAGCCCAGGTCGTTCAGTTGCTTGAGCATGGCTTTCGGATTCCGGAAGTTACTTGAATCCCACGTAAAGATTTTGTACTTATCCATATAGTGGATGTCGAGCACCATGACATCGCAGGGTATGTTTTTATCCCGGAAGGTATTGGCCACATTCAGCACTTCCTTATCCGGATAGTAGCTATACCGGCACTGCTGGTAGCCGAGGCTCCATTTTGGCGGCATCTCCATGCGCCCGGTAAGATGCGTGTACTGCCTCATGATATCGGCAACGGTTGCTCCATATATAAAGTAGTAATCCATCTCTCCCTGGTCGGCCGAGAAACTGGCAAACCGGTTGTTGGATGCCCCGAAGTTGAAAAATGATTTATGGGTATTGTCGAAATAGATGCCGTAGCACAGGCCGTTATGGATGCCGATGTAAAACGGTGTTGAACAGTAAAGCGGGTCGGTGCCGGCATGGTACCCGTAGGCATCGGTGTTCCAGTTCTGGTAGCCGCTGCCCCTCCGGTCAAGCGGACCGGTTTTTTCACCAAGCCCGATGAACCGTTCACCGGGCTGCAGCTTTTTGTAGGCAGTAACCTGCTCACCAATCCAGCAAATGCCAAGCGGATCATCTTCGTTAATTACATGGCCCGACTGTGTATGAAAGGCAAACCGTACAGGATGCTTTTGAATTGAAATGGCTACTGATTCCGTTTTAATGGAGAGCGTGGCCTCATCTTCGATGATTCCGAATGCTGAACCTGAAGGTTGTGCAACAACAGCATAGGAAAAATCTTCAAAGGTATTTTCAGTACTGCAGGTAATGCGCACGATTGAGTCGGAATAAAGCTTAACCCGGACATTTGCCTGGTTAGTGAGAAGGAGTACACCATCGGTTTGCTTATTCCATTGTGTTAAAGCACCCAGCGACCTGGTGACGGATTTGAAACTGCTCATGAGGGTTGATGGACTTCAGCAACCAATATAAACTGAAAATACGGTAAAGCCTGAATGTAAAAGCTTAACCATCCAGCAAACGTTTTCGAAGACCCAAGGCGTTACTTCTTTTTGCGAAGGGAAGACTCTCTAACTATAAGGCGGGTTTTGAGTACCCGGGTTTCGGGTGATATGGCTTCATCGTCTTTTCCTTGTTTCTCAATCTGGCGGATGAGGAGTTTGGCGGCTTCCTGGCCCATTTCAAATCCGGGCTGGTCAACCGATGATAACGGGGGATCCATCAATGCGCTGAAGAACCAGTTGCTAAAGCCCACCAGTGCCAAATCATCGGGTATCTTCAACCCATTTTGTTTAATGGCCTGCATGGCACCCATGGCCAGCATATCGTTATTGGCAAAGATGGCATCGGGGCGGGGTTTGAATTTTAATAGCTTTTCGGTTGCTGCTTTTCCTTCCTCCAACGATCCGGTAGGGCAGATCATAATTAAGGATTCATCGGCTGGCAGGCCGTTTTCTGTAAGTGCATCAAGGTATCCGCGTTTCCGATCTTCGGCAATAGCGAGGCCGGGAGCTGACTCCAGGTGGGCGATGCGTTTACAACCTTGCTGGATGAGGTGCAGTACTGCTTCGTGTGCGCCAACGTAATCGTCAACAATTACTTTGCTGGTGTTGGGATTGGTGTACATCCTGTCGAAGAATACAATGGGTACTTCTTTGGCCAGGATGGATTCGATGTGCTCGTAGTTTTGGGTTTCGCGCGAGATGGAGATGAGCATGCCATCCACCCGGCTGTTGAAGAGTGCTTTTAAATCGGTTGCTTCCCGTTCGAACGATTCGTTGGATTGGGTAAGGATTACGTTGTACCCGGCTTCATAGGCCACCGATTCGATACCACTGATGACGGTGGAGAAGAAGAAATGAACAATTTCCGGAATCACAACGCCTATGGTATTGGTTTTACTCTGCCGCAGGCTCAGCGCAACAATGTTGGGCTGGTAGTTGAGTTTTTCAGCCAGTTCGTTAACGGCCTTTTTGGTTTCAGGGCTTATGTCGGGGTGGTCCTTTAGCGCACGGCTAACAGTTGAGGGAGAAATACCCAGTTCGCGGGCGATGTCTTTAATGGTTACCTGGTTGTACTTCATAGGGCTAAGGTACGCAATCAGCGCAACATGTTGCACAAACGATTGAAAATGATTTTTGTACAACATTTCAGGTTATTCAAGGTCTCAATTGGATTATTTGTCTGGCGGAAACATAAATGATTGGTATTGTATTTTATTTTTAGGCGCAGTATGTAAATAATACGATGAGGATGCGTAGATTTTTTTTTGCAGTTGTTTTGGTGCTCACAAATGGCTTTGTGCTGGCAAAGGAATCCATTAACCCTACTATTACTCCATTATTCTTTACCCCGTCAACTTCAATAACAGTTACGTACGATGTTACCGGGACTCCGTTAGCCGGGCTGGCCACTGCTTACATTTGGGTTTGGATACCCGGTAAAAACACCAACGCCATTTACAATATCAATCCGGCCAATGCCACCGCTGCACCTGCCATGTTTACAAAAAGTTTTGTCAGCGGCCGAACGTTGTTTTCGATTACGTTTACCCCTTCCGCTTTTTTTTCGGGCAGCATTGCAGGCGAAACGAGTATTGGGATGTTACTTAAGGGAGTGGACTGGAGTAACGGTCAAACTACTGATTACATCGCAAATTTCTGGGACGGCAACTTTAAGGTTCAGCTTACCTCACCACAACAACAACCGCTTTTTGTTGCCACCCTTGATATGATTCATATTGAAGCGCAAACCCCGGTTGCCTCCGTGTTTCAACTCTATATTAATGGTAACCTTGTTAATAGCCAGTCAGGTGTTACGCTTTATTCCTATGATCACCAGGTAACAGAAACTTCCGGGGGCAGTACGGTGCAATTGGTAGCACAGGCCGGTCCTTCATCAGATGAGACTTCATTTCAGTATCTCATATCTGCAAACAGCCCGGTTCAGGCACGGCCGCCCGGTATTCGGCCAGGAATAAATTATAAACCGGATAACACGCGGGTTACGCTATGTTTATGGGCACCGGGTAAGTCATCCGTATATGCCTTCGGTGATTTCAGCGATTGGCAGGTATTACCACAAAACCTGATGTACCGGGATGGCGAGTATTTCTGGATTGAGTTGAATGGACTGGTATCGAACCAGGAGTACGCATTTCAATACCTTGTAAATGAACAACTAAAACTGGCCGACCCGTTTGCGGATAAAATCCTTGATCCGTTGGACCAGTACATTCCCGCAACTTCCTATCCAGGTCTGAAAACGTACCCCTCAAAGGCCCTTAACCCGCAGGATTACTTCAACAGGCTATCGGTATTTCAAACCGGGCAGTCGCCTTTCACCTGGCAGGTTACCAACTTTCAAAAACCGGCAAAGGAGAATCTTGTTATTTATGAAGTATTACTCCGCGATTATTTTTCCAATCAACACCGAACTTACCAAAGTCTCATCGATACCCTATCGTACCTGAAGCGCCTTGGGGTTAATGCGATTGAACTCATGCCGATTATGGAATTTAACGGCAATGAAGGATGGGGGTACAATCCAACTTTTATGTTTGCTCCCGACAAATATTATGGGCCAAAGGAAAAGCTAAAAGAACTTGTGGATGCCTGCCATGCCAACGGAATTGCGGTGATCCTAGACATAGCCATGAACCATCACGATATACCCAACCCGATGGTGATGCTTGATTTTGACTTTTCAACTTTTCGGCCCACAGCAAACAATAAATGGTTTTTTACCCAGGCCAGGCATCCCTTCAATGTTTTCTACGACATGAATCACGGCAGCACGTATACCCAGCAGTACCTCGATTCGGTTAATTATTATTGGCTGCATGAGTATAAAATTGACGGCTTCCGTTTTGATCTTTCAAAGGGCTTCACCACGACCAACTACTGCACTACATCCAATTGCGATACCGGGGGCGAAGTTGCCGCCTGGAGTGGATATGATGCGGGCCGCATAGCATTGCTAAAAAGAATGGCTGATAAAATCTGGAGCCATTCGCCCGATGCCTACATTGTATTAGAGCATCTGGGCTCCAATACCGAAGAAAAGGAACTTGCTGAATACCGGTTTTCAGAGGGTAAAGGAATGTTGCTGTGGGGAAACCTGAACCATGCCTATAGCCAAAACAGTATGGGTTACGGATCAGATTCCGATATTAGCGGGGTCTATTATAAGAACCGCTCCTGGGATGCGCCTCACCTTGTAGGATATATGGAAAGTCATGATGAAGAGCGCATGATGTACCGCAATCTTACTAACGGAAATTCAGCTTCGGGGTACTCGGTGCGAAATCTCAACACCGCACTGAATCGAATTAAAGCGGCCTCCCTTCTTTTTTATACTGTTCCCGGACCAAAAATGCTTTGGCAGTTTGGTGAATTGGGGTATGATTACAGTATCAATCAATGTGCAGGCGGTTCAGTTAATTCTGATTGCAGGTTAGATCCAAAGCCGGTAGTTTGGGAGTACACCCTGCAACAATCCAGGCAATCGCTATTCAATCACGTTGCGGATCTGATACGCCTGAAAAAAGAATATGATGTTTTTCAGAGCGGTAGCCTGTTGATGACACCCGGTAATTCCCTGGTTAAGCAACTCATTTTTCGCAACGAACCCTACAACCCGAACCCATCGATACCGGATGATATGAACGCGGTAATTGTGGCTAATTTTGATGTAGTGCCGGTAACCGTCAATGTATCGTTTCCTCATACCGGTGTTTGGTTCGACTACTACAGCTATGGGAGCCCGGTAACTGTTTCTTCAACGCTAACCAGTTTTACGCTCGCCCCCGGGCAGTTCAGGTTATTTACCGATGTGGAAATTGAAAATGGAATTATAACAGGAATAACGCCAAAAGAAGAAGCTCGTTTACAGGTGCATGCTTTTCCAAATCCGTTTACCAACCGGCTTACCATTACTGCTGATGAAGCCATCGAACAAGTTTATCTGCTTACACCCTCGGGACAACAACTGCCATTAACCCGTCTGTCATATACTGAGTGGGCAGCCAATGGGGTAAAACCCGGAATGTATATACTCAGGATTTTAAGCAGGCGAAAAGTACACTATATAAAGCTTGTAAAAGAATAACGTGGATCTGCAGGCTTGCATATTCGATCTGGATGGCGTAATTGTTGACACAGCCATGTATCATTACCTGGCCTGGAAGAGGCTGGCTGCTGAACTTGGTATAGTGCTAACGGAAGAGTACAATGAGCGGTTGAAAGGAGTAAGCAGGTTCGATTCTTTAAATCTTATCCTGGCATTGAAAGGCATTAGCCTTACCGATGAAGAAAAAAACCAGTTGGCAGAAAAGAAAAACAAATGGTTTGTTGACTACATCCATTCCATGACCGAAAAGAATATTTACCCGGGTGTACAACCGCTCATTTCCGATTTAAAAAAGGCCGGCATAAGAACAGCCCTTGCCAGCAGCAGTAAAAATGCCTTTACTGTTCTTCGTCAGCTTGGTATGTTGCACCAGTTTGATGCGATTGTTGACGGAAATATGATTATAAATACGAAACCGCATCCGGAAATATTTACCAAAACAGCCGGCCTGCTTAATGTACCGCCCGATAAATGCCTGGTAATAGAAGATGCCGCTGCCGGGGTGGAGGCTGCAAAAGCTGCGGGGATGAGTTGTGTTGGCATTGGCGATTCGGCCATATTACATCAAGCTGATTTGGTGGTCAGTCATGTTTCAGAAATTTCTTTGGAAAAACTCCGTAGCATAAAACTAACTGATAAGACCTGAGTGCAATGAAAAAATACCTGCAAGCCCATCCGTGGCAAATCATTGAAGAGCGATTCGATCCCCACCTCAACAAAATATCCGAGAGTGTGTTTAGCATCGGCAACGGGCACATGGGGCAACGCGCCAATTTTGAGGAAGGTTATTCGGGTGAGAGTTTGCAGGGAACCTATGTGGCCGGAGTTTATTACCCGGATAAAACGCGTGTTGGCTGGTGGAAAAACGGTTATCCCGAATACTTTGCAAAAGTGCTAAACGCGCCCAGTTGGATTGGTGTAAAGGTGCGCATTGAAAATCAACGGTTGGATTTGGCAACGGCAAGGGTTGAAAAATTTCAGCGTATCCTGGATATGCGAACAGGACTGCTTACGCGGACGGTTGTGGCAACATTGGCCGATGGAAAAAAAATTGAAGTGGAAAGCAGGCGCTTTTGCAGCATGGCACGCGGAGAGGTTGGTGCGATAGCCTATACCCTTACCGCATTGAATTTTACAGCCGAAGCCGAACTCACCCTGGATGTGGATGCCGATGTGATGAATCAGGACTCCAACTACCAGGAAAAGTTCTGGGATGAGGTGAGTAAAGATTCGTTTGAGGATGGGGTTATCGTTACGGCCCAAACAAAAAAAACACACTTTCAGGTTGCTACAGGAATACGGTATAGAATTCAATCGCAAGGCGCATGGGTGCACGGCAAAAAGCCTCGCGTGGAGTTACGGGAGAAATATGCAGGGCATATAGTTCCGGTAACGCTGGATCAAAACAAACCGGTAACGGTGTTTAAATATGCTGCGGTACTTTCTTCCCTTAATCATCCAACAGAAAAATTGACCGGGAATTGCCTGGCTGTTTTGAATAAAGCGGTTGATGATGGCTTTGATGCGTTATTAAATGAGCACGCACTGACATGGGAAAAAAAGTGGGACGAGTGTGATATCACCATCGAAGGTGATGTAGAGGCCCAGCAAGGCATCCGGTTCAATATATTTCAGCTTACCCAGACCTATACCGGAGAAGATGAACGCCTGAACATCGGGCCTAAAGGCTTTACCGGTGAAAAATACGGAGGGAGTACATATTGGGACACCGAGGCCTATTGCATCCCGTTTTACCTCGGTACGGCTCCGCCACGTGTAGCCCGCAACCTGCTTATGTATCGGTATAAGCACCTGCCGAAAGCAATTGAAAATGCTGTGAAACTTGGCTTTAACGATGGCGCGGCCTTGTACCCGATGGTAACCATGAATGGCGAAGAATGCCACAACGAATGGGAGATTACGTTTGAAGAAATACACCGCAACGGAGCTATTGCTTATGCCATATATGATTACGTGCGATACACAGGCGATGCATCGTATTTAACACAATATGGACTGGAAGTGCTTATTGCCATTTCCCGTTTCTGGGCACAGCGGGTAAACTGGTCGGAGGATAAGAAGAAATTTGTGATGCTGGGTGTAACCGGTCCGAACGAATATGAGAATAATGTAAATAACAACTGGTACACCAACTACATAGCCCGCTGGACATTAAACTATACGATGGAATCAATCGTGTACGCCAGGGAACACGCACAGGACGATTACAGGCGAGCTCTGGAGAAAACAAAATTGAATGAGGTGTCGGAAATTGCGAACTGGAAAACGATTGCTGAAAATCTTTATTTTCCGTTTGATGAAAATCGTAAGATTTATTTGCAGCAAGATGGTTTTCTTGATAAGGTTCTTACAACCGTTAACCAGTTGCCGGTTTCCGAAAGACCTCTTAACCAAAAGTGGAGTTGGGATAGAATACTGCGCTCATGTTTTATAAAGCAGGCCGATGTACTGCAGGGTTTGTACTTTTTCGAGGAAGATTTTTCGCAGGAAGCGTTGAAGCGGAATTTCGATTTCTACGAGCCTATGACGGTGCATGAATCCTCCCTGTCGCCTTGTGTCCATGCCATTCTTGCCTCCCGTATCGGTTATTACGATAAGGCGTATGAAATGTATTTGCGCACCTCAAGGCTTGATTTGGATGATTACAATAATGATACGGAAGACGGCTGCCACATTACCAGCATGGCAGGTACATGGATGAGCGTGGTAAAGGGGTTTGGAGGCATGCGGATAAAAGAAGGGGTGTTACATCTTAATCCTTTTCTCCCTAAACAATGGACGAGCTATTCATTCAGGTTGGAGTTCCGAAGTCGGGTTATTAAGGTTATGGTTAGCCCTGCCGGTACCGAACTTAAACTCATTTCGGGTGGCCCGTTGGTTGTTTCAGTAAACGGAATAAAAAGAGAACTGCGCTAGTTCCGGCCTGTTCGTTTAAGTGCGCAATTTTTGCAAACGTTTGCGGTCACGTTTCCGAAAAAAATCGCTGTGAATTTTGTATTATCAGCCGATTAACTTTTCTATTTTTAATAAAATAAACCTTAACCTATGATGAAGTCTTTACTCAAGATTGTTTCGTTCGTTATACCTATTGGTTTACTAACCAGTGGTTGCGATAATGGGAATGCCGATGTAACTATTTTCGATTCCCCGCCAGAAGTTACCGTTCTCAAACCGAACTCGGTGACATCTAATGTAGATTTTTCGATGCAGTTGAAGTTTCGTGATGGCGCGGATGCGAGTATTTCAAGTTCACCGCTGAGTTCGGCCACCTGGGAAATTAAATTAGGTCCCACCACTGTTCAAAGCGGCTCACTTGGCCTTTCCGGGGTTCAGCAGGATGTTGCTGTGCAGGTAGATGCCTTGGCTATCGGAACTCCTTCTGACGATATCAATACCTATAACTTGTATACGCTTCGGGTTATTGCAGAAGATCAGAATGCCAACAAAGACACCGTTGATGTCTCCTTCCGTGTGGTTGGCACGGTTGGCCTTATCGGGGATGCTACTCCTGGCGGATGGGGTGCCAGCACGGCAATGACACGCGATTCATCCGATCCGGACGTGTATAAACTTACTAACGTTGTGTTAACTACCGGGGAAGCAAAATTCAGAGCGGATAATTTCTGGGGCATTAACTGGGGGGCTGCAGCTTTTCCGAGCGGCACCGGTACCTTTAACGGGGCAAACATTGCAGGAATTATTCCAGGCACTTATGACGTTACCTTTAATGTCTCAACAGGTGCTTACAATTTTGTAAAAAAATAACCAGCCTAAACCTAAATCTTTACTATGACAAAGTTTTACCAGTCAATTCGCTGTTGCCTGCTTATCGGCATGGCAATACTATCCGTAAGTGCATATGCGCAACGGATAACTGTATCGGGAAGAGTCACATCATCGGATGACGGTTCGGCCCTGCCGGGTGTAAATATTCTCGAAAAAGGAACGAACAACGGTACCATCACCGATGCCAACGGGAACTATTCTATTTCGGTCGCTGAAAATGCCACGCTTGTTGTTTCATTTGTAGGTTACGCCACCCAGGAGATAGCCGTTGGTGCTCAAAGCGTTATTAACATTTCGCTTAATGCCGATATAACGGCACTTGAAGAAGTTGTTGTTATCGGGTATGGCTCACAGGAGAAAAGAGAAATTAACAGTGCTGTGGCCAGTGTTTCCGCCAAAGATTTTAACCGCGGTAACGTAACCAGCCCGACTCAACTGCTTACCGGTAAAGTAGCTGGTTTATCTGTTTCCCGTGCCGGGGGTGATCCCAACCAGGGACAAACCCTTCGATTAAGGGGTATTACAACTTTTGGTGCCAACTCCGAACCGCTTATTGTTATTGACGGTATCGTTGGTGCCAGCCTTGACAACGTTGACCCGAACGACATTGCTTCAATTGATGTTTTGAAAGACGGTTCAGCCGCAGCGATTTACGGAACCCGTGGATCCAGCGGTGTGATTATGATTACCACCAAATCAGGTAAAGGTGGCCGTGGAAATTACACTAACGTTGAGTACAACGGTTTTGTGTCCATTGATAATGTAGCCAATAAAATTACGGTACTATCCCCTTCGGAGTTTGTGGCCAGGGGAGGGCAGGATTTTGGCTCACAAACCAACTGGTTTAATGAGCTTACCCAGACTGGGTATTCATATACGAACAACCTTACAATCTCAGGTGGTACAAATGCCGGAACAACCTATTCAGCTTCCATTAACTACAGGAACAACGAGGGTATTGTAAAAGGTGTTGACTTCCAGCGATGGAATACGCGGTTAAGCCTTGGACAGGAAGCAATGAACGGAAAATTGCGGTTGAATTTTGCCGTTGCCTACAACGATCGCAAACAACAGAGCATCAACATGGCAGCATTCCGCTACGCAGTGATTTACAACCCTACTGCACCGATTTTTGATGACAGCGAGACCGACATTGATGGCGGATATTTTCAGCGCGACCTCTTTGACTTTTTTAACCCCATTGCGTTGAGCAGGCAGCAACAATTTGTTGGTGAGCGGAAAAATGCGTTATTGAACTACAGCGCGGAGTACGATATTATCCAGGATTTAACTGCTAAAATAAATTTCGCGCAAACCCGCGAAACCGGTTTGGACGGAGCATTCTGGAGTATCTATGATAAAGCTGAAGGAGCCGGTACACACGGCTCGGCAAGACGCAGTACCTACGATAATACCAACGACTTGTTGGAATTTACTTTGAAATACAATCGTAAATTCGGAACTGATCTAAATAGCGAATTCCTGCTTGGAACGGCTTCCCAGAAAAGAACGTTTGAAGGATATGCGGTTCGCGTTAAACAGTTCTTATATGATTACACTTCGTTCTATAACCTTTCGTTC